>JADGPC010000093.1 GCA_017882645.1 Streptosporangiales bacterium
CGCCCTGAGCCCACCTCGTCGAGCCGTCGTCGAGCAGCGACTTGGTCACGAGCAGCACGTTGCAGCCTGGCATCGCGCTATGCGTACTGAGTGCGGCCGTCACGCCCGCGATACCCGAGCCGACCACGACCACGTCGGCATGCCTGACCCAGCCTGGCGGCGGGGCGAGCAGCCGGCGCGCGATCATGCGGCGCTCCGGGCGGCGCGCCGAGCCGCTGCCCGGCGCCCGCCGGTCACGGCGCGGCCTCGAAGCACAGCCGCGCGTTGTCGATCAGCCGCGTCTTCCCGACCGTGGCCGCGACGAGCAGTAGTGCAGTACCTGCGTAGCCCGCAGGGACGTCCGCGAAGGTGTCCGGATCGGCCAGCGCCAGGTAGTCGGTCGCCAGCGGCGGGTCGGCCCGGCCCGCAGGGCCCAGTTCCTCCTGGGCCGCGGCCAGTACCACGGCCGGGCCGCCTGCGAGGGCGGCCTGCCCAGCTCGCAGCGCCCGGGACAGGGCCAGCGCGCTCACCCGCTCCGGCGGCGACAGGTAGCTGTTGCGGCTGGAGATCGCCAGGCCGTCAGGCTCTCGGACGGTCGGGACTGACGCGATCTGGACCGCCAGGTTCAAGTCGGTCACCATCCTCCGTACCAGCGCGAGCTGCTGCGCGTCCTTCTCGCCGAAGACCGCCGCATCTGGCGTGACCAGATTGAATAGCTTAAGCACCACCGTCAGCACGCCGTCGAAGAACCCCGGCCTGAAGGCACCTTCCAGGATGTCTCCCATCGAGCCAGGCCGCACGGTGACCATCTGCTCCGCCGGGTACATCTGCTCGTGGCCCGGAGCGAAGACGACGCTGACGCCCTCGTCAGCGCAGATGGCCACATCCGCCCGGAGTGTGCGCGGGTAGCGATCAAGGTCTTCGCCGGCTCCGAACTGCAGCGGGTTGACGAACACGGAAACCACGACCGATCCGTTCCGCCCGGCTATCTGGCGAGCGCTGCCGAGCAGAGCCCGGTGCCCGCCATGCAGCGCGCCCATGGTCGGCACCAGCACCACGGGCGGCCGCAGGGTCGCGCGGGCCGCAGCCAGGCCACTCCTCGTCCTGGCCAGGATCGGGATCACGCGGCCGGCCCTGACAGCACGCCGAGCAGCCGCTGGGCGTCAGCTGATGTGAGTGTCCCGGCGGCCAGGGCCCGGTCGGCGGTCAGCCTGGCGAGCGCCAGGTAGGCACCCAGGGCCTCAGGCGCGGCGGCCGCGATCACCTCGACGTGCGCGGCCACGGTCTCCGCATCGCCGCGGGCGACCGGCCCGGTCAGCGCCAGATCGCCGAGCGCCAGGACGTTCTCGAGCGCCGCGCCGAGCAGCGGGCCGAGCATCCTGGCCGGGTCCGGAACTCCGGCCTGGACGAGCAGGTCACCGGACTGCACGACCAGGGTGACGAGGTGGTTCGCCGCGCTGGCCAGGCCAGCGTGGTAGATGCCGCGCTTGTCCTCGGCGATGAAGACGGGCTCTCCGCCCATCTCGACCACGAGCGCCTCGGCAACTGGCCGCAACGGCTCAGGTGCGGTCACCCCGAACGAGATGCCCGTCATCTTGTCGGCGTCGTCGGGCCTGCCGGTGAACGTCATCACCGGGTGCAGGGCAAGCGGCAGCGCCCCGACCCGTACCGCCGGGTCGAGGACAGCGAGCCCGTGCCGGCCGCTCGCATGCGCGACCAGCCGGCCGTCCATCGGCACGCCGGTCGCGGCGAGCCCGGTCACCAGGCCGGGCAGCACGTCGTCGGGGACGGTGAGCAGCACGAGGTCGGCGGCTTCCACGACCTGCTCGGGACGGACGACGCGGACCCCGGGCAGGCTCTGGCTGATCCGGCTCAGGGACGCCTGCGACACCGCGGACACGGCGACGACGCGGTGGCCAGCCCTGGTGAGCGCCACCGCCATCGCCGTGCCGGCCCGCCCGGCGCCCACGATGCCAACCGCCAGCTGGGCAGGGTGCGGCGGATCGGCGGCGGCTGAGCCCGCCGCCGGCTGGTCGTCAGCTCGCATGGCCCGGTCCCGTCTTCACGGGGACCGGCGCCCGCGGTGGCCGTTCGACATCGGCAGGTCGTCATCGTCCTCGGGCGGCAACGGTGCCCGGCATGCCCTTTCCAGGTACAGGGCGGCCAGTACCAGGGCGATCGCGGCCAGCATGGTGGCGGCCGCGGCGAGAGCGTCGTGACCCGGCACGGGCCTGCCGAGTGAGGGGATCGTGTAGATCAGGAATCCGAGCGCGAGGCCGCCGATGGCCACCGCGGTCGCTGAGCTTGCCTTGGCCAGCGCAACAACTCTCGGCACCGCCATCGGCTGGATCGGCTTGGCACCTGGCTGGCCATGCAGGCGCGGCCCGAGGTTCCGCCCGAATCCGAACTCGCCGATCGCGAGCAGCAGGAGCGCTGGTACCGCCGTCCATGGCAGCGGAGCCAGGTTACTGAACGTGAACCGGACGACAATCCAGGCCAGCGCCGCGCTGATCGCGCCGATGGCCAGCAGCGACCACGGTTTCGTCGGCTCCATCGGACTGCCTCACCCGCCCTGGTTCGCTGCTGCCTGCCGTCCGACAGCAAGACTGAGGTCGCTACGGCGCCTGACTCCGTCCTCGCCAGCGCTGGCAAGCAGGCCCGCGACGGGTCCGAAGCCGGGCAGCCTGGCATCAGGATCGGCATCGTGCCACGGGACGAGGACGAACGCGCGCTGATGGGCACGCGGATGCGGCAGCGTGAGCACAGGGTCGTCGCTGACCTCGTCGCCGTAGGCGATGATGTCGATGTCAAGGGTACGCGGCCCCCACCGGAGCGTGTGCACCCTGCCGCGCGCCCGCTCGGCCGCCTGGCAGCGGTCAAGCACGGCCCTGGCAGGCAGCCCGCTTGTCGCGAGCAGGACAGCGTTCAGGTAGTCAGGCTGGTCTGGCCCGCCTACCGGGCTGGTCTCGAAGACCCCGGAAACGGCCATGGCGGCAATCCCGCCGCTGGCCGCCAGGGCATCGATACCGGCCTGCAGGTTCGCCAGCCGGTCGCCGAGGTTGCTGCCGAGGGCGAGCACGATCTCGCGAGGCGCGGCGGCCGCCGCCCGCCCGGGCATCTCGCCGGTCATGTCCGGCTCCGCCGGATTGTCACGCTGATGTCCGTGACCGGCACGCCAACCGGGGCGTCCGGCTTATGCACCGTGATCTCGGCGTGCGTGACCCTCGCATCGGCCAGGCACGCGGTCGCCAGGCGCTGGGCAAGCGTCTCGATGAGCGCGACCGGCTCACCGGAGATGATCTCGGCGAGGCGTCCGGCCAGCGCGCCGTAATCGACGGTCCGTGACAGGTCATCGGCCGCCGCGGCCGCGCTGGTGTCGAGCCAGAGCACGGCATCGGCGATGAATTCCTGGCCCTGCTCCCGCTCGGCCGGAAGCACGCCGTGGTAACCGTGGGCGCGCAGGCCGGACAGGCTGATCCGGTCGAGGAAATTCACGGCTGCCGCTCCTCTCCCAGTCGCGCCGCGATCCGCACCGCGTCGGCATTGCCGGGTACCGAGTGGACCCGCACGCACCACGCGCCGGCCATGGCTGCGTAGGCGGTCAGCGCGACGGTCGCGTCGTCACATTCCGCGAACGGGCGCGGTGTGTCCTGGCCGGTTCCGAGCAGCCGCGCGATGAAGCCCTTGCGGGACGCCCCGACCAGGACGGGAAAGGGTGCGGCCGGGTGGTCAAGGCAGCTGAGCTCGCGCAGCCTGGCCAGCAGGGTCCAGCTATGCGCCGGAAGCTTGGCGAAGCCCAGACCGGGATCCACGATCAGCTGGGCCGGATCGATCCCGGCGTCGGTCAGCGCCCGCACCCGCTGCGACAGCTCGGCGGTTACTTCCTTGACGACGTCGGCGTAGACCGCCTTGTCCTGCATGTCGACGCTCTGGCCGCGCCAGTGCATGACGACATAGGGCACCTGAGCGGCAGCGATCAGGCCGGCCATCGCCGGATCGGCCAGGCCGCCGCTCACGTCGTTGACCAGCCGGGCCCCGGTACCGATGGCCTGCTCGGCGACCCGGACGCGCATGGTGTCGATGCTGACGATCACGCCCGCCTGGGCCAGCGCGGCGACCACGGGGCCGACCCTGCGCAGTTCCTCGTCTTCGCTGATCCGCAGGGCACCTGGCCGGGTCGATTCGCCGCCCACGTCCACGATGTCGGCACCGCTCGCGGCAAGCTCGAGCCCGTGGGCGATGGCCTCGTCGGGCCCGAACCACTTTCCGCCGTCGGAGAAGGAATCCGGGGTAACGTTCACCACGCCCATGACCAGGCATCTGGCCGCGGCGGGTAGGCCCGCGGGGCTGACTGCAGGACTGGCCATGGGCGTAAATCTACAAGCCGGGTGAGTGGCGGCTGGAAACGGGGACGCGGCTAGCCGGCCCCGCCTGGCCGGTGCGCGCGGGGCCTTCTGGCCGGCGTCACGGCATTACGCAGGATCCGCCTGATCCTGCGCGCCTCGACCTTGGGCCAGACCAGGAAAGCCTCGGCCTCCAGGGC
>JADGPC010000522.1 GCA_017882645.1 Streptosporangiales bacterium
GGCAGCCCGGAGTCGACAAAGCCGAGGAACCGCTGCCTGACGCCCAGGATGTCGCGTGCCATCGCCATCTCGGCCCGCCTGATCCCCGGCAGATCGGCCCTGATCTCCGGCCGGTCCATCGCCTTGTTCAGGATGTCGCCGCGCTCGCCGCCGGTCAGCGTGCAGACCAGCACGTCGACGTTCTCGCGGGCGTAGCGCGCCATCGTCGCCGCGCCCTTGCTCGACTCGTCATCCGGATGAGCGTGCACCGCCATCAGCCGCAGCGGCCCGTCGCCGTAGGCGGGCGTCCCGCTACCCGCCGGCACTGGCTCGGGCGCAGCAGGAGACTGGCCGAGACTTACTGATGACATCGGGAGATCCCTCTCGACAGCCGGCTGAAACGAGCAGATCATGCGGCCGGCCGGGAAATCCCCGGCTGGCGCGAATAGCATGATTGCCCCAGGTCTGAACAAGCCAAACCGGCGTCGGCATTCCGCCGCGGCGAGCCAGCCTACTAGCCGAGGGCCCCGGTCCGGTCATCATGATCGCGTCATCAGCCGGTCATGATCGCGTCCGGCCCGCGACGCGGGGCAGCCCGAGCGCTTTTCTCCGCATTCGTGCGGATTACCAATGCTGCGGGTGGCCAGATAGGTCTCCCCGCCCGAGGTTCACGCTCGTTTATTTGTTCGAAAAAATTTTCTGACCTGTAGATGGTTGAATTGAGTCGGATGGACAAAGTAGTCTCGATGGATTACCCCCTCACGAGGGGCCCGGTTCGGGCCCGGCGGATTGTTCAGTTCCGCACAGCGGATGCGAGGAGTGCTTGTGACCGAGACCCGCGACGACACTGTGACCTGGCTCACCCAGGAGGCGCACGACCGGCTCAAGACGGAGCTGGACTACCTCTCCGGCCAGGGCAGGATCGACATCGCCAAGAAGATCGAGGCGGCTCGGGACGAAGGCGACTTGAAGGAGAACGGCGGATACCACGCCGCCAAGGAAGAGCAGGGCAAGCAGGCGGCGCGGATCCACCAGCTCACCCACATCCTGACGCATTCCCGGGTCGGCGAGCCGCCGAGGACCGACGGTGTCGTCGGTCCCGGGATGACGGTGACGGTCCGGTTTGAGGGCGACGACACCGAGACGACCTTCCTGCTCGCCTCGCGCGAGGAGAGCGGCGCGCCGATTGACGTCTACTCGCCGCGGTCGCCGCTGGGAGCAGCCATCTCCGGCAAGAAGGTCGGCGAGACGGCCAAGTACAACCTGCCGAACGGCAAGCCGCTCAGCGTGGAGATCATCGACGCGGTGCCGTACGGCGGCATGTAAGACGAGGTCCGCAGGCCGGAAGAGGACGGCCCGGGCCGCAAGGCCCGGGCCGTTCCGCATCCGCCACCTGCCAGCTAGATCCTGATCAGGCGACGAGCTCAGGCTCGTGTGTCGGGGTGCTGCCCGCCGCGGGCGAAGCGCCGCGCAGCGGGATCTCCTTGATCAGCCAGGCGAGCCCGAACACGATCGCGGCGGCCGGCGCCGCCATCAGGAACACCGCGTCGATGCCGTGGGCGATGCTGTAGAAGACGGCGTCCCGCATCGCGCCATGCAGGTGCGTCACCGTCTGCGGGTTGATGTTGTTGCCCGACGCGGGCAGCGCCGCGCCCGGGAGCTTGCTGGTCATGGAGCTGTGCAGCACCCGGATGAAGACCGCGCCAAAGATCGAGACGCCGATCGAGCCGCCGATCTGCTGGAAGAACGCCCGCGAGCTGCTCGCCACGCCCATGTCGCGCGGGTCGACGCTGTTCTGCGCGATCAGCGTGGTGATCTGCATCAGGAAGCCCATCCCGATGCCGAAGACCAGGAAGTAGGTCATCGACGTCCACCGGGAGGTGAACGGACCGAGCTGCGCCAGCAGCAGCATCCCGACCGTCATGATCGCGCCGCCGATGATCGGCAGCGCCTTGTACCGGCCGGTCCGCACCGTCACCCGGCCGCTGATCAGCGAGGTCACGGTCGAGCCGAGCATCATCGGGATCAGCAGCAGGCCGCTTACCGTCGGCGAGGCGTGCTGGACCGTCTGCTGGTAGAGCGGCAGGAACGTCATCGCCCCGAACATCGCCAGGCCGAGCAGGAAGCTCATGCTGGTGGCGAGCGTGAAGTTGCGGTTCCTGAACACGTGCATGGGCAGGATCGGCTCGGTCGCCCGGTTCTCGACCCAGATGAACGCCCCGATGGCCAGGACGGCGACCGCGATCAGGAACATGATCGTCGAAGATCCCCACGCGTACTGGCTGCCGCCCCAGGTGGTGACCAGCACGATCGCAGTCGCGCCCACGGCGAGCACGCCGGCGCCGAGATAGTCGATCTTGTGCTGCACCTTGTGCTTCGGCAGGTGCAGCGTCGCGATGATGTAGGCCAGCGCGGCACCGCCGACCGGCATGTTGATGTAGAAGATCCAGCGCCACGACAGCGTGTCCGTGATGTAGCCGCCGACCAGCGGGCCGGCGATCATCGCCAGCATCATCGCGGCCATCATGTAGCCCATGTACTGGCCCCGCTCGCGCGGTGAGACCAGGTCGCCGATGGTGGCCAGGGCGCCGACCATCAGGCCGCCGGCCCCGAGTCCCTGCAGCGCGCGGAACGCGATCAGCTGGTCCATCGAGTGCGACAGGCCGGACAGCGCCGAGCCCACCAGGAAGATGACGATCGCGGCGATCAGCAGCCGCTTGCGCCCGTACAGGTCGCCGAGCTTGCCGTACAGCGGCGTCGTGATGGTGGAGGCGAGCACGTAGGCGGTGACCACCCACGACAGGTGGTTCAGGCCGCCGAGATCGCCGACGATCCGCGGCAGCGCGGTGGACACCACGAGCTGGTCGAGCATGGCCAGAATCAGCGCCAGCAGCAGCCCGGGCAGCACGATCATCACATCGCGCCGGCGCCCGAACGCTGGCGCGGGTTGCCCGCCAGCGACCGCCTCAACCTCAGCCATGTCTAGGCTCCTCTTTCTGTCCTGTTAGTAACCTACTTGCCGACCGGCTAGTATCTTGACGTGAGGCAGGATAAGCTCCTAACTAACCGGTCGTCAAGTAGGTTACAGCAGAGGCAGGCGTCACGATGAACGACATCGCCGAGGTCAGGGTGGCCACGGCGGCCGATGCCCAAGCCGACGTCAGGACCGACACCAGGACCGACGCCAGGTCCCGCACCGACACGCGCGCCCGCATTCAGCAGATCGCCGTCGAGCTCTTCACCTCCCGCGGCTACGAGGGCACATCGCTGCGGGAGATCGCCGAGCGGCTCGGCGTCACCAAGGCGGCGCTGTACTACCACTTCAGGTCCAAGGAAGACATCATCCAGAGCCTCGTCGAGGACTACCAGGGGCAGATGGATGCGCTGATCGACCTGGCCAGGTCCGAGCCGAGGACCGCAAAGACCAGGCGCGAGATCCTGGACCGGTACGTGGACATCGTCGCCGAGCGGGACCAGGTCTTCCGCATGCTGCACCAGAACCAGGCTGTCCTGAACACGATGGCGTCGGCGGTGCGCACCCTCAAGACCGCCCCGCGGCGCCTGGTCGACCAGCTCGTCGAGCCGGACGCGCCGCTGCGCGAGCGGGCCAGGATGATGATGGTGCTCGGCGCGATCAGCGTCGGCTGGATGTACCTCGCCGACCAGGTTCCTGACCGCCACGAGCTGAGCGAGGTGGTCTCCGGCCTGGCCAGCGAGTTCGCCCGGTGCGAGCCGGGCCTGCCGGGCTAGCAATGCTAGCCGCTCACGCCGGGTTCCCCGCGGCGGCGGTGGCGCGCACCAGCGGAGTTGTCCGGTAGCTGACAGCCGTCGCCAGCGCGATCACCGTTGAGGTCCGGAGCACGCCGGGCACGTCGACGATCGCGTCGATGACCCGCTGCAAGTCGGCGTTAGTCCTGGCGACCACGCGGCACAGCATGTCGCCCGGTCCGGTGATCGTGTGTGCTTCGAGGATCTCGCCGATGCGGGACAGCCGCCCGGCCACCTCGTCGCGCCCGCCAGACTGCCGGAGCTCGACCGTGATGAACGCCGTCACCACGTGCCCGAGAGCGGCCGGATCGATGTCAGGCCCGTAGCCGGTGATCACGCCCCGGTCGGCGAGCCGGTCGAGCCTGGCCTGCACGGTGCCCCTGGCCACGCCGAGCCGGCGGGACGCCTCGAGGATGCCGACCCGCGGCTCGGCGGCGAACAGCTCGATCAGCCCGGCGTCGAGGTCATCCAGCACAGTTCAGCCCTCCATCGCATCCTGTTCAACTCAGCGACCGTCTCACGATAATCATTGAGCAAACTATCCAGCATCTCAACTGACTGTTGCGCATCTTGTCTTGTTAGCCGATGCTGCGAGGGAGGACTGCGCCGTCAGCCATCTGACCGCCAGCAATCCGACGGCCAGCAATCCGCCCGCCAGCAAGGAGCGCGACCCATGACCGCAGAGACCGCAGCAGCGCACGGCAGCGCCGGACAGGCAGATGATTTCCCCGTCACCGGCATGGACGCGGTCGTCTTCGCGGTCGGCAACGCACGCCAGGCGGCGCACTTCTACTCGACCGCCTTCGGCATGCGGTGCGTGGCCTACCGCGGCCCGGAGACTGGCTGCCGTGACGAGGCTGGCTACGTGCTGGAATCCGGCTCGGCGCGGTTCGTGCTGCGCGGTCCGGTCACCACCGGAACCGACCTGGCCAGGCATGTGGCCGCGCACGGCGACGGTGTGATCGACCTGGCCATCGGCGTGCCGTCGGTGCAGGACGGGTTCAGCTACGCGGTAGCCCACGGCGCCCGGGTGATCGAGGAACCGCATGTCGAGGAGGACTCCTTCGGCAAGGTTCAGCTGGCATCGATCGCCACTTACGGAGACACCCGGCACACGCTGATCCAGCGCGGCGACTACGCCGGCCCGTACCTGCCCGGCTATGTCGTCGCCGGCCCGCTGGTGACCCCGGCGCAGGCTCCGTACTTCACGGCGGTCGACCACTGCGTGGGCAACGTCGAGCTCGGCCGGATGGACGAGTGGGTCAGCTTCTATCACCGGGTGATGGGCTTCACGAACATGAAGGAGTTCGTCGGCGACGACATAGCGACCGAGTACTCGGCCCTGATGAGCAAGGTCGTGGCGGACGGCTCCCGCAAGGTCAAGTTCCCGATCAACGAGCCGGCGGCCGGCAAGAAGAAATCGCAGATCGGCGAGTACCTGGAGTTCTATGGCGGACCGGGCGTTCAGCACATCGCGCTGACCACCGACGACATCGTCGCGGCCGTCCGGCACATGCAGGCGGCCGGCGTGACGTTCCTGCCGACGCCGGACAGCTATTACGACACGCTCGGCGAGTGGGTCGGCGACACCAGGGTGCACCTCGACGAGCTTCGCGAGCTGCGGATCCTGGCCGACCGCGACGAGGACGGCTACCTGCTCCAGATCTTCACCAGGCCCGTGCAGGACCGGCCGACGGTGTTCTTCGAGCTGATCGAGCGGCACGGTTCCGAGGGCTTCGGCAAGGGCAACTTCAAGGCCCTGTTCGAGGCCATCGAGCGCGAGCAGGAGCGCCGCGGCAACCTCTGACCCGCCTCGCGGCCGGTGAGCGCGATGCGGCACGGCAGCTGGGCGGCTCAGTTGCTGATAGCAATCGTCGAATTACTGATCGTGACTGCCTCGTGCGGGGCATCATGAGCCTGTGACACGTCCGCCCGCACCAGGCCACGGCGCGCAGACCGCGCCAGCGCCGGTGCCCGTGCCTGCCCAGCCGAACCCAGCCGCCGACGCTCCCCCGCCCTCGGACGCTCCCCCGCCCGCCGACGCTCCTGCGGCCTCGGACGCTCCTGCGGCCCGCGCTCATCTGGCCGCCCCGCCGCGCCAGGCTCCCGTGGCCACCCAGGCCACCCAGGACGCGCCAGCACCGGCCGCTGCCGACCGGGGCCTGGCCGAGCGGTGGCGAAGGCTGCTCGCGTTCGTCATCGACAGCCTGGTCCTGACTCTCGTCACCGGCGCCCTGTGGGGACGGCTGCTCGCCTCGTTCGCCAGCCGGATGAGCAACGCGGTGAACGCCCTGGCCGCCGGCACTCCCGGCGCGCACGGCGCGGTCGGGCGCGTGTTCGGCAACACGACCGGGCCGTACCTGATCGTGCTAGTCGCCACGATCGTCGTGGCGATCATCTACTACTGGGTGCTCACCGGATACTGGGGCACCACGATCGGCAAGCGGGCTCTTGGCACGTGGGTCGTCTCGGCGGGCGACCGCACCAGGATCAGCCTGCCCGTGTCGTTCCTGCGGGCCCTGATCTTCGTGCTAGGCGGCGAGGTCGTGCCCTTCTTCTTCCTCGTCGACAACCTGTGGCTGGTCCGGGACAAGCGGCGGCAGGCCCTGCACGACAAGGCGGCCCGCACCCTGGTGGTCAGGAACCCGCCTCACAGGAACTGAAGCGAGTAGCCGGCCGCCGCCAGCGCCGCGACGATCGCCTCGCGGTGGTCGGGCCC
>JADGPC010000094.1 GCA_017882645.1 Streptosporangiales bacterium
CGGGCTCCAGTTCGGGATAGGGCTGGCCGGACAGCACCTCCACGGTATGGCCGAGCGCTGCGAGTTCCCTGCTCAGGTGGCGGATGTACACGCCCTGGCCGCCGCAGTGCGCCTTGCTCCGGTAGGAGAGCAGCGCCACCCGGAGCGGACGGCTCATGGTGGTCACGCTGTTCACCATCCTCGTCCGCTCTGCCTGCGCACTGGGATCCTAGGCTGCGAACCTTACCATCGAGTAGTGGCAACTCGGATGCGAAGGCTGGGGCAGGTGATCCGTCACCGGTACCTGACGGCGTCCCTCTTCCTGGCCGTCTTCCTGGTGGTCACCGTGTGCGATGCGGCTCTGCCCGCCCGCGACCGGTCGGCGGTCGCCGCGTGGGCGAGCACCAGTGTGGCCAACCTGGAGCACCACCCGGCCGGGTCCCTGCTGCTGTCGGCGTTCGTCGCCGGGGGTTCCCCGTACGCCT
Source organism: Streptosporangiales bacterium (assembly GCA_017882645.1). Classification (GTDB taxonomy): domain Bacteria; phylum Actinomycetota; class Actinomycetes; order Streptosporangiales; family Streptosporangiaceae; genus Chersky-822. The sequence goes on from JADGPC010000094.1 coordinate 465, forward strand.
GGCCGGTGCTGATCGCGCTCGCCGTGTTCGGCGCCAACCGGGCCGTGGGCAGCCTGCGCCTAGCCGTGGTCTGCACGGCCGGCCAAGTGATCGGGACGCTGGTCAGCGAGGGGATCGTCGCCTACCGCGTCGACGCCGGGCTGCTCCCGGTGTCCTCCCGGTACCTGCTCGACGTGGGCCCGTCCTACGCGGTGGTGTCCGCGATCGTGGTGGCGCTGGTGCTCGGCTCCTGGCCGGCCCGGGTGGCGGCGGCCGCCGACCTGGCGGTGCTGATCTTCGCCGGCCGGATCTTCGCCGGCCTTACCCGCCTTGACGTGGCCGCGGTCGGTCACGTCACCGCGGTCGCGGTCGCGGCCGTCGCCGTGCTGCTGATCTGGGTCCGCCGGCCGGCCATTCTGAGGTCTGGCATGAATCCATGCGAGAACTTACGATGTGAATGAATCTGTACACGTCGGTCAGCGAGCGAGGGACGATGGAGGGCGGCGTCGGCGAAGGCGTCCCCGCTGGCTCATTGCTCACGCTGCTCGGCGGGCGCCGCCTGTCTCCGGCGCAACGGCGGATCGCGCAGTACCTCCTGGACTACATGCCGGACTCCGCCTTCCTGTCCAGCGTCGCGCTGGCCCAGCGCGCGGGAGTCAGCCAGCCGTCGGTCACCCGGTTCGCGGCCGCCCTGGGCTTTTCCGGGTATCCCGCGCTCCGGGAGGCCCTGCGCATGATCGCGCTCGATCCCGCGGGGCCGTCCGGCGGGGCCCCCGGGACCGGAGCGCTTCCCCCGGTCGGCGTGACTGGCGGCCCGGCGTGCGCCGGAGAGCCGGGTGGCCCTCCGGCCGGCGGTGCCCGCGGTAACGAGATGCAGGCGGCGGTCGCCGCGGAGATCGCCCATCTGCACGCGCTGCAGCAGGCGCTGGCCGATGCCCGGGCCGTCACCGAGCTGGGCCGGGAGCTGGCGGCCTCGCGGCCGCTGGCCGTGCTCGGTCACCGCATCTCGGCGCCGCTGGCCGAGTACTTCGCCTACGCCGCCCGGCGCATCCACCCGGACGTGCGCTGCCTCACCTTCGGCGGCAGCGTCGTGTTCGACGCCCTGCTGCACGTGAACGAGGCCGGTGGCCGCTGGCTGCTCGCTATCGCGCTGCCGAGGTACCCGGCCGAGACGGTCCAGGCGCTCCGGTTCGCGCGGCGCCTCGGCATGCGCACCGCCGTCATCACCGACGTGCAGTTTGTCCCGTTCGCCGGTGATGCCGATGTCCTGCTGACCGCTGGCGTCGGCTCCGGCCTGGTCTTCGACTCGCATGCGGCGCCGGCCGTGCTGGCCGCCGTCATCGTCCAGGCCATGGCGGACGCCGAGCCCGCGCGGGCGCACGCCCGGCTGCGCGAGTACGAGCAGCTGTCGGCGGGCCAGGGCATCTTCTTCGACCGCTGACGTCGCCGCGCGGCCCGGTAAGACGGCCCGGTAAGACGGCCCGGTAAGAGACCTGCCAGCGCCGGGAGCAGGGCTTCGGCCACGTCGGTGTCGGCGTCCAGCGGCCGGCCGGCGGTCCGCGAGCGCCCGCCGCTCTCGCCGCAGCCCGGCCGGGCCTATCGCGGCGAGCCGCCCCTCACGCGCGACGTCGAGGACCTTTTCGCAGTTCAGGCCGTTCCGGTCGAGGACGAGTGGGGGCTCCGGCCTGGGCTCGTTCGGCTAACATGACGCCTCCTTTCCGCGTAACAAGTTCGCATACTCCGCCGGCTGTCGACTTGACACCCTCTGCGGGGATCAAGAGCATGAAGAGAACTATTCATGCCGCTGTCTATGTGAATCTCCGCGCTGAGAGGGCAAACGCGGGGACAGATCACCGGAGACGACCAGCCGCCGACGACGAGCGAGGCCACGCTTTGATCACCTTCGAGAGCGTGACGAAGCGTTACCCCGGGGGAACGATCGCGGTCGACGACCTGAACCTGGGGATCCCGGACGGCAAGACCATGGTGCTGGTCGGGCCGAGCGGCTGCGGCAAGACGACCACGCTGCGCATGATCAACCGGCTGATCGAGCCGTCCGAGGGCCGCATCCTGCTCGAC
>JADGPC010000095.1 GCA_017882645.1 Streptosporangiales bacterium
GATGAATCGCTCAGCGGGGTTGGTCGGCTGGGCGTTAGTCGAAGTGGAAGCCGCCCGGGCGCTTGTTCCGGTCGGCGATCAGGCCAGCGAGGGTGGCGATCGCGATCTCCGGCGGGGTCTTCGAGCCGATGTTCAGGCCGATCGGCCGGTGCACCCTGGCGATCTCATCGGGCCGAACGCCCAGCATGGCCAGCGCCTGCAGGTGCGGCGGCTCGGCCCGGGGGCTGCCCATGATCCCGACCCAGCGCGCGGGCGTGGCGAGCGCGTCACGCAGCATGATGCCGAGTTCCTCCCGGTGGTGGTCGGTCACGACCACATCGGTCCCGGCGTCGGGCACCGAGCCGACGTCTGGCCGCACGTCGAACCCGGCCTCATCGGCGTCCTTGGCGAGCTGGGAATCCGGCTCGACGAGCACCGGCTGGTACCCGGCGTCGGCGGCATAACGCAGCAGGTACTGGGCGACTGGCGTCGCGAAGACGGCCACCAGCACCCGGCCGTCCCTGGCCGCGGGCGCAGCCCGGCCGTGCGCGACCTCGCAGGCCGCGTCATGGACATGGTCAGGCCCCCCGTGCTCGTGCCCGTGGTGCTCGTGCCCGAGGTGCTCATGCTGGTGCCCGTGATCATGTTCGCTGGTCATAGGACTGAGCTTGCCACGCGCCGGCCGCCGGCGCCATGCGAGGCCCAGTCAGCCGTCGAGCAGCTCGCGGACCGCTTCGCGGAGCGGATTCATCCGGGCCCGCGCGGCCCTGCGGGCCTCAGTCAGGCGGCCCGCGATCACCGGCTCGACGACCTCGAGATAGGCCTTGATCTTCGGCTCGGTGCCGCTCGGCCTGATCACCACTCTCGCACCGCGCAGCCAGTACCGGAGCACGTCAGCGGACGTCAGCTCGTCGGTGCCGCCGGTCAGGTCAGAGTGAGCGGTGAGAGGCTGGCCGGCGAGCTCGTCCGGCGCCGCGATCCGCAGCCGCGACATGACCTGCACCGGCTCCGTGGTCGGAACCGTGATCTGCTCGGTCAGGTGCACCCCGTGGGCGATCTCTAGCGCGTCGTAGGCCTCGAGCAGCGAATCACCGCCCGATCTCGCCCTCGCGGCCAGCGAGAGCACGGCGAGGGCCGCACCGATCCCGTCCTTATCCCGGACGGTCGAGCCGACTGTGTATCCGAGGGCCTCTTCATAGCCATAGATGAAACGGACCTCGGGGCGTAGATCGCCTGCCCTGGCGATCCACTTGAAGCCCGTCAGTGTCTCGGCGTACTTGGCGCCGGCTGCCGCGGCGATGCTGGCCAGCGTGGTCGCCGACACGATCGTGGTCGCGACCAGCGGGTGGCCGGCGACGGACGGGTCCGCGGCGGCTGCGGCGGCGTCCTTGCCGAGCAGGTACGCGCCGAGCAGCGCGCCCACCTGGTCGCCGGTCAGCGTCCGCCAGCCGCTCGCGGCCTGGTCGTCGGAGACGGCCACGGCCAGCCGGTCGCCGTCCGGGTCGTTGGCGATCACCAGTTCCGCCCCGGACCGCCTGGCCTGGGCGAGAGCGAGATCGAGGGCGCCTGGTTCCTCGGGATTGGGGAAGGCCACGGTGCGGAAATCCGGGTCGGGCTGGAACTGGGCCTCGACGACGTCTGGCTCCGGGAAGCCGGCCTGCTCGAAGGCGCGCAGCGCCAGGTCGCCTGCGACGCCGTGCAGCGGGGTGTAGGTGAACCTCAGCCAGGCCGCTCCCTTCGGCGCGCGTGATGTCGCGCAGATGGCGTCGAGGTAGGCGGCCGCGACCTCGTCGCCGTGCCTGACGATCAGCGGATCGCCGGGCGGGGCGACGGTAACCTGCGAGAGCGGTCCGAGCGACCTGGTGGCCGCCTCGATCTCGAGGTCGGCTGGCGGCACGATCTGGGCCCCGTCGCCGAGGTAGAGCTTGTAGCCGTTGTCCGCGGGCGGATTGTGGCTGGCCGTGATCATGATTCCGGCCGCGGCGGCCAGGTGCCGGACGGCGAACGCGAGCAGCGGCGTCGGCTGGCGCGGCGGCAGCAGGTGAACCGTGATGCCCGCGCCCGCCAGGACCTGGGCTGCTTCCTGCGCGAACTCGTCGGACCTGTGCCGGGCGTCGCAGCCGATCACGACGCCGGAATCGGCGGCGGCTGGGTCGATGTAGAGCAGCCAGCCAGCCAGGGCGGCCGTCGTGCCGCGCACCACGGCTCGGTTCATCCGGTTCGGGCCGGCGGCGACCGCACCGCGCAGGCCGGCGGTGCCGAACTCAAGCCGCCCGGAGAACCGGTCGTCAAGCTCAGCAGCCGCCCGTCCGGTCTCGTCGGAGTCGGCTCCGCCGGCCGACCTGAGCAGGGCGGACAGCTCGGCGCGGTCGCGCTCGTCGGGGTCGTCGGCGATCCACGCCAGAACCTCGCGGTGCAGTTCGTCGCTGATCACCCGCGACCGCCCTGGTGACCGGACCCGCGGCCAGGATCGTCGTCGGCCTCGGCCGCGACTCCGGGCAGGATCTGGGCGAGCAGGGCACCGACCCGGGCGGCGGATTCCCGGCCGGCGGCGATCACTTCCTCGTGGTTGAGCGCGGCCGCCGACAGCCCGGCCGCGGGATTGGTGATCAGCGAGATCCCGAGCACCTCGGCGCCGAGATGGCGGGCCGCGATGGCCTCGAGCGCGGTGGACATGCCGACCATGTCGGCGCCCGCGCCGCGGAGCATCCTGATCTCGGCCGGAGTCTCGTAGTGCGGCCCGTGCAGGGCCGCGTAGACGCCCTCGGCCAGCCCGGGCTCGGCCCGTCTGGCCAGTGCCCGCAGCCGCGGCGAGTACAGCGTGGTCAGGTCGACAAACCGGGCGGCATAGCCAGCCGGCGGCTCCGGCCCGGTGAGCGGCGACCGGCCGGTCAGGTTCAGGTGGTCGCTCAGCAGCACCGGCTGGCCGACCCGGTAGCTCTCGTTGATGCCGCCCGAGGCGTTGGTCAGCACGATCACCCGGCAGCCCGCGGCGACGGCCGTCCTGACGCCGTGCACGACCGCGTCCACCGGATGACCCTCGTACAGGTGCGTGCGCCCCAGGTAAACCAGGACCCGCAGCGAGCCGACCAGGACGGACCTGGCGACCGGCCGGTGGCCGGGGACGGTCGGCTGCGCGAAGCCGCCCAGCTCGGCCAGCGGGAACTCGGCGGCCGGAGCGCCGAGCGCGTCGGCGGCCGGCAGCCAGCCGGAGCCGAGCACCACCGCCACGTCGTGGCGGTCGACCCCGGTGGCCCCCGCCAGCGTCGCGGCGGAGGCGACGGCGGCACCGTAGGGGTCGGCGATCGGGTCCACGGGCAGTGTCTAGAACCCCTGCAGCAGCTGGTCGAGCGAGAGGCCGGGCCGGGCCCCGGTGTGGCCGATCACGGCGGCGGCCGCCATCGACCCGAGCCGACCGCAGTCGGCCAGGTCCTTGCCGTGGGTGAGGCCGAACAGGAAGCCGGC
>JADGPC010000523.1 GCA_017882645.1 Streptosporangiales bacterium
CGGCGCGGAGCCGCGGCGTTCCGGGCCAGCTCCGCGGACTCGATCCGGCTGGCCTGGTCCGCATCGATCAGGCCCGACGCGGTCCAGCGATCCAGCTGCTCCCGCAGCGCATGTGCGGCATCAGGATCCGCCATGGGGCTGCCTTCCGTTCATGCGGCGACATGCCGCTTGTCAGTTCATGCTTCCGCGCCCGGACCGGCCGGCCAAGGGCCTAAGTACTCAATGGCTCTGGGCGCAAGTACTCAGATCAGCCTCGCGCCGTTCGCACTGGCGTCACCGGAAGCGGCTAGCCTGCTGCCATGCTGATTCGCAAGCTAACGGCAGGTATCGGCGCGGCCGGGCTGGCCGCGGGCCTGGCCGTCACCGCGGCCGGAACGGCGCAGGCAGCCGTTCCCGACAAGTGGGGATTCGCCTTTGTCGACAAGCCAGCCGTGGCGGGCATACCTGACCTCGCTCATCAGGCAGGCAGCTGGCCGGTGCCGCTGCACGCCCACTCGACGCCAGGCGCACCAGGTCAGGTGACCGTCCGGTTCCCGCATCTCGCATCGAAGGCCGGGGTCGTGCACGTGACCGCGGTCAATAGCGGCCCGGTCTGGTGCCAGGCGCAGAAATGGGGGCCATCCGGGCTCGATGAGCTGGTCACCGTGCGCTGCTTCAAGGCGGGCGGGGTTCCCGTGTTCTCCCAGTTCACGGTGGCGTTCACGACGAGCACGAAGGGCCCGTTCCCGGCCGGGCGGGCATACGGCTACGTGCACTTCCAGCCAGGACCGGGAATCGTGGCCAGCTTCAACTCGGCCGGCGGGGCGAACACCGTCACGGCCGGGCCGACCGGTGTCTGGACAGTGAAGATGCCCGGGCTGGGCTCGACGGTACCGCTCGGCGGGATACAGGTCACGGCGGTCGATCCGGCCGGGCCGGCCAAGTGCGAGGTCCACGCCTGGGGCTGGAGCGGCAGCGGGCAGGCCTTCCAGGTCCGCTGCTTCAACGGCGGCTCGACACCGCTCAAGACCGGCTGGACGCTGACTTACCAGCGCAAGCGCGCGATCACCGGCACCCAGCCCAAGCTGTTCGCGTACACCTTCGACAACAAGCCGCTGATGGCCGGACCGTACGCGCCAGCTCCCGCCGGGATCAACTTCAGCTCGCAGGGCGGCATCAACCTGGTCCGCTCCGCTGGCACCGGCCTGCGGCTCGTCCAGTTCCCGCGCGTTGGCGCGCTGCCGGACACCGTGCTGGTGACGCCATTCCACGTCGGGCCCGGGTTCTGCAACCTGCTGACGCTGTGGGCCACCTCGGCCGGGGCACCGGGCGTGACGGTCCGCGATGTCGCCTGCTACACCGCGGCGGGCGTGCTCAAGAGTCAGCCATCGATGATCACTTACACCTCCTCGCACTAGGCCGGCGTCTCCCCTGCCAGCACTGCGTCGCGGCGACTGGCCGGCCGTGGTTAGCCGCCGCGACGGCGGGGCGAGGGGGGACGTACGGTAACCTTGAATCACACTGCAAGCAGTGAGGCGCAGCCATCAGGGCGCGCCGGTCGTAACATCGCTCGATGAGCGAGCTGGTTTCCACGGACGTGGCGGCCCGCGAGAATGCGGCCACCCAAGTCCGAAAGACATCTATTACATGACAGCTCAGCCCATCGAAAATACTTCCACGCTGCGCGAAAACGGCCGATATCGCGATCACAGTGATCATCGCGATCAGCCGGACGCGATGATCGGCGTCGGCTTCCCGGCTCTCGGGGTGCCGGCGTCTCTGTGTGCCGCCCTCGCGAGGACCGGTATCGACACGCCGTTCCCGATCCAGGCCGCCGTTCTGCCCGATGCCCTGGCCGGCCTCGATATTCTCGGCCGCGGCAAGACCGGCTCCGGCAAGACGCTCGCCTTCTCCATCCCGCTCGCCGCCAGGCTGGCGGGCGGCCATACGAGCGCGGGCCGGCCACGGGGCCTCATCCTCGTCCCGACGCGCGAGCTGGCCAACCAGGTCCAGGCCACTCTCCAGCCGCTCGCTCACGCCGTCGGCCTCAGTGTCGCCACGATCTTCGGCGGCACGCCGCAGGGCCGGCAGGTCACCGCGCTGCGCAAGCGGGTCGACATCATCGTGGCCTGCCCGGGGCGGCTTGCCGACCTGATTGACCAGGGCCACTGCCAGCTCGGTGATGTCGAGGTCAGCGTGATCGACGAGGCCGACCACATGGCCGATCTCGGATTCCTGCCCGTCGTCAGGCGGCTGCTCGAGGCGACTCCGGCGGACGGCCAGCGAATGCTGTTCTCGGCAACTCTGGACAACGCCGTCGATGTCCTCGTCCGGCGGTTCCTGACCAGCCCGGCCCAGCATTCCGTCGACGAGGTCGGCGCGCCCGCGCCGATCGTGCACCATCTGCTGACCGTGGGCGCCTCAGACCGCACGGCCGTCGTGGGCGTGCTCGCGAGCGGCAGCAACCGCACCCTGGTCTTCACCAGGACCAAGCACGGTGCGGAGCGGCTCGCCCGCCAGCTGACCCAGGCCGGCACGCCCGCGGCCGAGCTGCACGGCAATCTGTCGCAGCGCGCCCGCGAGCGCAGCCTGTCCATGTTCTCGACCGGGACGGTGCGCGTTCTGGTCGCGACCGACATCGCCGCCCGCGGCATTCACGTGGACGCCATCGACCTGGTGATCCACGCGGACTCGCCAGCCGAGCACAAGGCATACCTGCACCGGTCGGGCCGGACGGCGCGGGCCGGGGCCAGCGGCGTAGTCATCACCCTTCAGACGCACGCTCAGGCGAAGGACGTCAGGGCGGTCATGCGCAAGGCGGGTGTGGTCCCGCTCGCCGCATCGGTGACGCCTGACTCGCCGCTGCTGCGGTCGATCGCCGGAGCGCCGGCCGAACGAGTGGCGCCCTCAGCACGGCCCGCGGGCCCGCCGATGGCCAGTCACCCGGGCGGACGGCCGCGCGGCCGTCAGGGCAGCCGGGCGGGCGGCCACGGGAAGGGCTCCGCAGCGGCCGGTCCGAAGGGACGCGGCGCGGGCCGGGCTCAGGGTTCGGCTGCGGCCATGACCTCGACCTCGGCCAGCTCAGCGGGCGGCAGCCGCCCGGGCGGCAGGCGCGGCCAGTCCGGCGGCTCCGGGCGCTCGAGCAGCGGCGGCGCGGCGGCGTTCTCGGCCGGCTACCGGGGCCGGCGCAGCCGCTGATCGAACCGGGCCAGACCCGGCTGCGCGGCGCTGACCAGTTCGGGAGGGTCAGCGCCGCGGTCCTGCGCCTAGATGTCGCTGATCGTTTCGCGCATGATCTTGTCGACGTCCTTCGGATCCACGTCGAGTTCCTTGGCCGTCTGCTTCTCCGCCCTGGTCACCGCCTTGGCGATAGCCTCCTGAACCTTGCTCTCCCCGACGACCAGGAGACCGGCCTGGCCCGGGTCGATGAAGTCCCCTAGCTCCTTAGCCTCGGAGCGGGACATGCCCTTGGCCAGGTGGCCGCTGACTCCGCCGATAACGCCGCCGACAGCCGCGGCGCCAAGCAGCGACGGCGGGAACAGCACGCCGACGGCCGCACCAGCGGCGACGCCCCACCAGGCACCATGCCGGGTGCTCGTCTCGTCTTTGTTCTCGTGGATCTTGCCGTTGCGGTCCTTGGTGATGACCGCGGCGTCGTAAGAACCCACCAGTCCCTGAGCATGGGCCTGCTTGACGACCTGATAGTCGGCCCGTGCCGCCGCTTCGTCGGGATATGTCGCCACGAGAATGAACGTGCCATCGGACTTGGACATGCGACCTCCTTCTGACGCGCCCGTACCAGCCGGAACGAGCGGTGACTCCCACGCTGCATGCTGGGCGTCGCGCGGCCATCACCCGTGACGAGTGATCCTTGGCCGCCGCGGCCCAGCTGAAGATCGGCCGGCACCGGGGCCTCGTCAGGAACGGTCATCCAGGATGTCGAGGTCGTAGAAGGTGGGCGCGCGGTCGGACAGGGCGACGAATGCTTCGGCGCTGGCCTGGGTTTCCGGCAGGTCCGAGTTGGCCATCGCGGACTCGTAAGAATCGAAGAAGACGATCATGAAGTAGCGGCCAGGATCGTTCCGGTCGCGGGCCAGGAGCTGCCTGCGCGCGGTCCGCCTGCCCTCGGTGGCCCGCTCCCAGTCGTCCCCCGCCTTGCGAATCCCCTCGATGTCCGACGACTTGAACTCGATCATCTGCACGAAGGCCATTGGCTCATCCCCCCGGAGTGCGGCCAGCTGACCGGACAACCCTACTCGCCGAGCCGGCGCTGCCTGAGTCGTGCCTCACCGGCTGACCTCTGGCCCGAGCCGCTGCTGCCCGACCGCGCTCCGACCTAAGCTCGCAATGTGCGGATAGTCCCCATGATCAGCGTCCGCTCGTTCGGGCAGGACGGCCAGGTCCCGGGCGGCAGCTACGACTCATCGGCCCTCGACACCGGCGGCGGCCTGCGCCCCGATCTCACCGGGAAGGGCCTCGGCCAGGAAGCGATAAGCGCCGGCCTTGAGTTCGGGCGCCGCGAGTTCGCCCCCGAGGCGTTCCGGGTCACGGTAGCTTCGTTCAACGCGCGGGCGCTTCACGTGGTCAGGTCGCTCGGGTTCCGCGCCGCCGGGAGCTTTCTCGCGGCGACCGACGGCCGTAGCTTCGAGATCCTGGTCTGGCCCGAGTCCGCCGAGGGCCCGCCGTCCGGTCAGTAGGAGCGGCCCCGGTTCTTCCCTGAGGTCCTGCTGCCTGCGATAGCGCCAGCCGCACCGGTCAGGCCGAAGGCGATCGCGCCGTGCCACAGCGCCGTGAACGCGCTTCCGAAGATGGAGCTGCCGATGACCGAGATCACGAAGACGATGATGGCCGTCGCGGCACCGGGGAGGATGGCGAATCGCCACGGGTTACTGCGCGCCCACCGAGCGGCCCGGCTCGCCCGGTTGCGCACGACGACGCTGCCGCCCGCGACCGAGAACAAGGCGACCGTGCCCGCCGCGAGCGAGCTGCCAAGACCCAGGTGCCCGCCCATCAGGTGCAGCAGGAGATCGGCGCCCGTTACCACCGCGCCGGCCGCTCCCGCGACTCCCCACGGCACGTCGGCCATGGCCGCGCTTGAGACGGTCATCTCCTCGCGGCGGCTCATGCCCTGCTGGTCATTGCGGAGTGGTGTGGACATCGCGGCTCGCTCCTTCGCGTACGGTCACCTGTGCCGGTCACCAGATTCAAGATATATCGCTTCTCGTTGTCGCGCCACATCTTGACCCGCCCGGTGTGCCGGAGGGAGCCGGAGAAGGCGCGGCTGCCTCGCTGAGCGGGCGGAGTGCCGGGAAGGTCTGGTCTAAAGGGTTTGCCCATTCACCGGACCTGCTGTAACCCTTCCTCGTCCATGCGGCGTCGTCGCCGCACCACGGCCGACTGCCGCGGATGATCGCCCAGCCGGCCGCCGCCCTGCACGGCCAGTTCCCGCTGGATGCGGACGCCTCGCCGGCTCCGGTCGAGCAGGCGATCCTGGCGGGCCTGCGCCGATCGCCATGAACGGCAGCCACGGGCCCGGCATATTCTGGTGCTGGCAGTCACGCCTGCCTGATCCGAGCAAGGTCACCGCCTGCTCGACACCCTCCCTCGGCGCAGGTCCTGGCACTTCCGGAGTGACCGTTAACCCAAAGGAAATCAGGGTCCGGATGGGTTCTTTCAAGCTAAAAGTACCGATGGGCTCGGTCCGGTCGGCCCGCCTTCCCTGCAGCGCGCTGGAGTGCAGGTCGCTCCGGCCGAGCGGATTGGACAATCATGAACCGCAAGCCGAACGGACTGCTCCTGGGGATCCTCGTCGCGGCCGAGGTTGTGCTCGCGATATTCACGCTGCGCGACATCCAGCGCCGGCCGGCTGAGCAGATCCGCGGCAGCAAGTGGCTCTGGCGTATCGTCAGCGTCATCAACCCCGGCAACTCGGTCGCCTACTGGCTGGCCGGGCGGCGGTACGGGCGTTCTCGCCGTGCCGGAAGGGCGGGCTAGCGGCACTCGGAGGATGCGGAGCGCGGGGGCGGCTGGCTAGAAGGCGAGAGGTCAGTCCTCTAGTTCGACTTTCCCCTGGAGGTAATCCTCCCGGCTGATTTCGCCGTTCGCGTAGCGCAGCCGCAGCGCGTCCCTGGCTTGTTGAAGTCCAGGTGATTCAGCCTCGCGAACCTGGCGTGACTCACTTCTGCGTCGCTCGGCGACGACTCTTGCCACCAGGACGCCGCCGGCTACTACCAGGGCGAGGCCGAGCAGGCTCCACAGCAGTATCCAGGCGCCTATCGCCGTGCCGCCCATCATCCCGCCCATAGCGCTCCACCCGCCTTCCCGGGAGACCTGCATGCCCACCGTCCCCATGCCGTTGCCGTCTCGGCTAGAGCCGCAGGTCCCGGGCGGAGGTGACCTTGGACTATGGACTGGCCGGCGTGGCCTGCGGCCCGGTTGCCGGCGCTGATAGCTGGGTCAGGGTCGCGACCAGCCGGTTCTCGTAGGCATCGAGGTCCCAGCCCATCATGCGGGTGACCAGCAGATAGGTCTCGGCGGCGGCGACAACGCTGGCGGTGTCGATCAGCCAGGCCAGGTCGACCGCCGGGTCGAGCAGGCCGTCCTCGGCCATCCGGGTCCAGACCACCGCCTGGACCCGGCGCGACTGCTGGCGGCCTTGCTGCCAGAACTCGGCGATCAGCGGCTCGACGGCAGCGGCCTGCCGGGCCACGGCGAAGAGCGCCCCGGTCGATGCGATCAAGCACGGATCCGGCAGGCGAGCGGGTTCAGCGACCCGGAGCAGTGACGATTCGACTGGGAGCAGTCCTATACCCGGGACTCGTCACGATGGCTGTCACCGCGGCGCGAACTGGGATCGCCTGACCTCAGCCGAGCCAGTC
>JADGPC010000524.1 GCA_017882645.1 Streptosporangiales bacterium
GCCGCACCTTCTTCCGGTACTTCCCGTCCAAGAACGACGTGGCCTGGGGTGACTTCGACGCTGAGCTCGGGCGGATGCGACGGCGCCTGAACGCCGCCCCGGCCGGAGCGCCGCTGATGGATGCCATCCGGCACGCTGTCGTCGACTTCAACCGGGTCGTGCCGGATCAGATCCCCGCGCACCGGCGGCGGATGGAACTGATTCTCTGCGTCCCGGCCCTGCAGGCCCATTCCACGCTGCGCTACGCCGCCTGGCGGCAGGTGATCGCTGACTTCGTCGCTGAACGGACCGGGCTGCAGCCGGACGCGCTTCTCCCGCGGACCGTTGCCCATGCGATGCTCGGTGTCGCGGTCGCCGCCTACGAGCAGTGGCTCGAGAGTGGCGACGGCGACCTGTGCGAGCTGCTCGACACGGCCGTGCTCGAGCTGGGCTCCGCCTGGACGCTGAAGTCCTAACCCCCGCAGGGCCTGCCGCCACGCCCCGGGGCGGCCGCCGGTGGGTCTTCCGGCCCGAATCAATTCTGTATACGGTATGGACGAAGATGTACCCGTTCACCGCCCCTGGACGGGAGTCCAGCGAGATAAGGACGACAGTATGAAGACTAAGGCCGCGGTCCTGTGGGGTCTGCATGAAAAGTGGCAGGTCGAGGAGGTCGAGCTCGACGGGCCCAAGGAGAATGAGGTCCTGGTCAGGCTCACCGCGAGCGGCCTGTGTCACTCCGACGAGCACCTTGTCACCGGCGACATCCCGATGCCCTTCCCGATGGTCGGCGGCCACGAGGGCGCCGGCACGGTAGTCGAGGCCGGCTCTGAGGTGAAGCACGTCACGGAGGGCGACTCGGTCGTCCTCAGTTTCCTGCCCGCCTGCGGCCGCTGCTCGTACTGCGCCCGCGGCATGCAGAACCTCTGCGACCTCGGCGCCTTCCTGATCAACGGCCCCCAGCTGGACGGCACCTACCGCTTCCACGCTCGCGGCCAGGGAATCGGCCAGATGTGCCTGCTCGGCACCTTCTCCGAGTACACCGTCGTCCCGGCCGCGTCGGTGGTCAAGGTCGACACCGGCACGTCGCTCGACAAGGCCGCGCTGGTCGGCTGCGGCGTGACGACGGGCTATGGCAGCGCCGTCCGCACCGCTGAGGTCAAGGCGGGGGACACGGTCGTCGTCATGGGCATCGGCGGCATCGGCATCAACGCCGTCCAGGGTGCCAGGATCGCCGGGGCGCGCAACATCGTCGCGATCGACCCGGTGGAGTTCAAGCGGACTAAGGCGACGGAGTTCGGGGCCACGCACACCGTGGCGAGCGTCGCGGAGGCGGGCCCGATCGTGGGCCTGCTGACCCGCGGCAACATGGCCGACGCCTTCATCATCACCACCGACGTGGCCGAGGGCGACTACATCGGCCCGGCGCTCGACATGGTCACCAAGCGCGGCAAGGTCGTCGTCACCGCGGTCGGCCATCCGACCGACATGCAGATGAGCGGCAACCTGTTCATGCTCACCATGATGGAGAAGCAGATCAGGGGCGCGCTCTACGGCTCGTCCAACGCCCAGCACGACATCCCCCGGATGCTGGAGCTCTACAACACAGGCCAGCTGAAGCTCGACGAGCTGATCACCACCGAGTACGCCCTTGAGGATGTCAACCAGGGCTACGAGGACATGCGCAACGGCGTCAACATCCGCGGGCTGATCCGCTACTGACCGGTCCGGCCCTCATGCTCGCCGGCCGGCCGCGATCTGGCCGTGGAGTGACTTCAGCGCGGCAACGAAGATCTCCGAGAAGGTCGGGAAGGGCTGGATCGTGTCGCGCAGCACCGCAAGCGGCACGCGGGCGCGGATGGCCAGGGTGGCCTGCTGCAGCCACTCGCCGGCCTCGGGGCCGAGTGCATAGGCGCCGGTGAGCCGCTCGCCGTCACTGAGCACGGTCAGGAAGCCGTTGGAGTCGGCGTAGGCGCGGGCGTAGGTGGCTGTCTTGGCCACCTCGGACAGCCGCGTGCTGGCGCGGAACCGGCCGTCGGCATCGCCGACCGCGGCTGCTTGCGGGTCAGTGTAGACAACGTCGGGGATGGCGTCGTAGTTTGCCTCGCGCGGCTCGCCGAGGATATTGGCGGCGACGACCTCGCCCTGGTACTTGCCGACGTGGGTAAGCAGCCGCACGCCGGTGACGTCGCCGACGGCCCACAGCCGGTCGGCGGCCCTCAGGCGGGCGTCGACGGGGATGCCGTGCGGGCCGGCCTGCACGCCGACCGTCGCCAGGCCGAGGCCATCGGTCCGCGGGCGCCGGCCGGTCGCGACGAGCAGGCGGTCACCTCGCAGCTCGCGGTTGTCGTCCAGGGTCAGCAGGTAGTCGTCGCCGTGGCGGCGCGCCGCGGTCGCGGTTACGCCAAGGACAAGATCGACGCCATCGGCGCGCAGCACCTCGCCGAGCGCATCGCCCAGCGGCGCGGGCTCGCGGGCCAGGACGTGGGCGGCGGCCTCGACCAGGGTTACCTCGCCGCCGAGGCGGCGCACGGCCTGGGCCATCTCGGCGCCGACCGGCCCGCCGCCGAGGATCAGCAGGTGCCGCGGGACGGCCTTCATGCCGGTGACCTCGCGGTTGGTCCACACGCCGCCGAGATCGCGCAGGCCGGGGACCGGCGGCAGGACCGGGTCGGACCC
This sequence comes from Streptosporangiales bacterium, assembly GCA_017882645.1. GTDB lineage: Bacteria > Actinomycetota > Actinomycetes > Streptosporangiales > Streptosporangiaceae > Chersky-822. Next base: position 2,659 of record JADGPC010000524.1, read on the forward strand.
GGTCGCCAGGACGACGTGGCGGGCGGTGTGGCGGACCCCGCCCACCTCGACAGTGCCCGGGCCGGCGAGCGTACCGCTGCCCCGGATCAGGTCGATGCCCTGGCCGGCTAGCCACTGCTCCTGCCCGGCGTCTGAGTAGTCGGAGACCATGTAGTCCCGCCAGGCCAGCGCCGCGGCCACGTCGATCTGGGCGGTGGCCGCCGCAGCACGGGCGGCATGCGCCGCCTCGCCGGGTCGCAGCAGCGTCTTGGACGGAATGCACGCCCAGTACGAGCACTCGCCCCCGGCCAGCTCCCGTTCCACGACCGCCACCCGCAGGCCGCCGTCGACCAACTCGCCGGC
>JADGPC010000525.1 GCA_017882645.1 Streptosporangiales bacterium
CCCGCCGTTATGGAGCCCGCGGCTGTGTCACCCGCCGCGATCGGCCCGCCCCCCGCCACGCCGGCGCGGAGCGGCCCGCCCCGCACCCGCCGGCTGAAGGCTGGCATCGCTGCCCTCCTGGCCGTTGCCGTGGCCGCCGCGGTCACCGCTATCGCTATTGGCCGGCTGGGCGGATCTGGCGCGCCGGTCGCCGGGGGCACGCTGAGCATGGTCGCCGGCTACGGACCGGACCACCTCGATACCGTTCCCGCTTACTACGCGCCGGACTACGTGCTGGAACGCGCCTACGCACGCCAGCTTGTTTCCTACCCGACCGTTCCTGACCCGTCGGTCATCTCGGCGGGCTGGACCGCGGACACCACGCCGGTGGCTGATGTTGCCGCCGTGGTGCCGACCGTCGCGAACGGCGGGATCAGCGGCGGCGGCCGGGTCTACGCCTTCCACCTCAGGCGCGGCGTGATGTGGAGCACCAGCCCGGGCCGGCAAGTAACAGCGGCCGACTTCGTCCGGGAATTCAAGGCCTTCTGCAACCCGGTCAGCCCGGTCGGCAACCTCGTGTATTACGTCGAGCGGATCAGGGGGATGCGGGCGTACTGCTCGGCCGAGCACGCGAACTTCGCCAGCACTGCGCCGACCGCGGCCAGCATCGCCGGCTTCCAGGACTCGCACGCCATCGCGGGGATCACCGCCGTGAATCCGCTGACGCTGCGATTCGGCCTGAACGCGCCGACCGCTGACTTTCTCTACACGCTGGCGCTGCCGTTCGCGTCGGCCCGGCCGGCCGAGTACGACCAGTACGTTCCTGGCAGCCGGCTGCTCAGCCAGCACACGCTCTCCGACGGTCCGTATCAGGTCAGCTCCTACCGGCCCGGCCGCTCGGTGACCCTGTCGCGGAACCCGGCCTGGCGCCAGTCGGCGGATCCCATCCGCCATCAGTTCGTCAGCCAGATTGTCGTCACCATGGGCGTCAGCGACCCCCGCGCGCAGGTCGCCGGGGAGCGGTCGGGCAGGTACGACCTGGCGCTGGAGGCCGGCCTTCCGCCAGGCGAGATCGCCGCTCTGGCGGCCAGCGGCGACCCGCGGTTCCGGCTCTGGCCGGGCAGCAACTCGATGCCGTACCTGGTGTTCAACCTGCGCAGCCCGAACGACGGCGGGGCGATGGCCAGCCTGGCCGCGCGTCAGGCCGTCGAGTTCGGCCTGGACAAGCGGGCCGTGCAGACGGTGCTCGGCGGGCCGGCGGCGGCCCAGATCGCCAGCACGGTCATCCCGCCGGGGAACCTCGGCTACCACGCCTTCAACTTCTACCCGACCCGCGGCGGGGCGGGTGACCCGGTCCGGTGCAGGATGCTGCTGGCGCGGGCCGGGTACGCCGGCGGCCTGACCGTCCGCTACTGGTATCCCGACGACAGCCTCAGCGCGGCCGTCTACCGCGCCGTCGCCGCGAGCCTGGCCCGGTGCGGGATCCGGCTGGCCGGACGGCCGGAACCGGCGGGCAGGCTGCTTGCCGACCTCAGTAACGCGCACGCGAACCATCAGCCAGGCAGCTTCGACGTCGCCCAGGCCGAGTGGTTCCCCGACTGGTTCGGCGACAACGGCCGGGCGATCATCGCGCCGCTGCTCGAGACCGGCTGTGACACCAGCACATCCAACTACGGCTGCTACAGCAGCCCGCGGGTGGACAGCCTGATCGGGCGAGCCGAGGCGGCCCTGACGAGCGCGGCGGCGGCCGCGCTCTGGCATCAGGCCGACGTGCAGGCGATGCGGGACGCAGTCATCGCGCCGCTGCTGAGCCAGTCGCTGCCCGCGTACAGCAGCGCCCGCGTGCGCCAGTACTGTCCGGGATCGGGTTCCTGCCCGGCGGTCGTCGTGACCCCGACTATCGGCGGTCCTGACATCACCAGCCTCTGGCTGGCCCCGTAGGGTGCGGGTGCGGTCGTGCTGCCGACGAGCTTCGCGGTGTCGGCTAGGCCAGCTGCGCGGCGGGTCGGCTAGTCGGTCTCGCGCTTCCAGTGCGGCTTGCCGAACAGCCGCCTGATCACGTCGTGCAGGCTGTGCCCGGTGTCGGCCAGCGCGTCGACGGTGTAGACCGGCGGCCCCGACGGCGGCGGGAGCCTGGCCGCCTGCTCGTCGTCCAGGCTGGTCTGGATGTGCGTCGTCGTGAGCTGCGGAATGTGCTCGGCGTCGATAAACCGCAGACCGTGATGGGTCGCGATCGCGATGCCCTCGAACAAGTCGAGGTCACTGACCTCGAGAACATGCTCGAGCGTGCCGATCTGCTTCCCCGAGCTGCTCAGCACGGGCGTGCCGCGAGTCGCGGCTTCGTAGGAGATCGGCGTTCCGTCTGTCATGTCTGCGACCGTACCGTCATGTCTGCGACCGTATCAGCCCCCGGCGAGCGAGGCACCGAGGCGGCGGAGCTGGGCGGTCGCACCGCCGAGCGCGAACTCGTTCTGCTTGGCCGCGGTGAAATACCGGTGCAGCGGGTGACTGGTGTCGATGCCCACCCCGCCGTGCAGGTGGACGGCGGTGTGCGCGACCCGGTGGCCGCCGTCCGCGGCCCAGAACTTGGCCGTGGCGATCTCCTCCTCGCACGGTAGCCCGGTCTCCAGCCGCCAGGCGGCCTGCCACATCGTCAGCCTGATCGCCTCGACGTCGATGTACGCGTCGGCCAGCCGCTGGGCCACGGCCTGGAACGCCCCGATCGGCCGGCCGAACTGCTGCCGGGTCCGCGTGTACTCGGCGGTCAGCTCGAGCGCGCGCTCGGTGACGCCGAGCTGGTGCGCGCACAGGCCGACGGTCGCGCGGGCCAGCAGCCAGGAGGGTAGCTCGGCACCCGGCTGGCCGAGCAGGCGATCGTCCCCGAGCTCGACCGCGCTGAGGTCGAGCTGGGCCGC
>JADGPC010000526.1 GCA_017882645.1 Streptosporangiales bacterium
AGATGGTGAAAGACCAGGTTGACGATGCTCCAGGGATTGAATGTCTCGTTCGCATACTCATCCGGACGGTCCACCGGGCACCTCCGAGCGGGCTTGCCTTGGCCATCGGTCTGCGTGGGTGTCCAGGCATCAAAAGACAATAAGCACGCGCTAGCGGTCTCAACTTGAGACAGTCGCTTGCCAGCCCGTGCTTATCTTGAATGGTAACGAAAAAACCTTGGCCACCCGGTCCGCCAAGGTGTGCACCCATCTCGCCGTCCAGGTGAGCCGGACCGGAGGCTAGGAGGCGCATGTCGCGGAGCGTTGCCGACCGGCTGAGCCTGGTGAACGGCGATCGGCTCGCCGTGAACCGGGAGCGGTTCCTGACTGCCGAGCCGGTCGAGCCAAACCAGGTCCGGGACACGATCCTGGCCTCGTGGTGGCGGTCAAGAAGCTGGAAGGTCGCCGCTGACCGGATCAACCTGTCGTACGTGCGGGATCCGGATCTCGACACCCCGCTGACCCGCACCGCCATGCCGGTCCTGCGCCAGCTCCGGGAGAGCCTGGAAGGCCAGCCGATCAGCGTCATCCTGACCGATGCCAACGGGGTCGTGCTGACCAGGCTGGCCGCCGATCACGATCTTGACCGGCATCTCGACAGCGTCAAGCTCGCTCCTGGCTTCAGCTACGCCGAGGAGTTCGTGGGCACCAACGGCATCGGCACCGCCCTGGAGATCGGCCGCCCGGCCCACGTCTTCGGCCACGAGCACTATGCCGAGAAACTCGAGGATCTCGCCTGCGCTGGCGTTCCCATCCACCACCCGATCTCTGGCAAGACGGTCGGCGCCGTCGACCTGACGTGCTGGCGGCGCGATGCCGACCCGCTGCTGATCGCGCTGGCCAGGACGACGGCCGACCAGATCACCAAGGCTTTGTTCGCCGCCGGAAGCGCACCGGAGCTTGAGCTGCTCCAGGAGTACCTGCGCGCGTGCCGGCACGCGGGCGGCATGGTGGTCGCGCTCAACAACGACATGGTCATGATGAACGAGCACGCCAGGCAGACGCTCGATCCCGGGGACCAGGTGGTGCTGCTCGGCCACGCCGCCGACGCGCTCGCGGGTCGTGATGACCCGGGAACGGTCGTCATCGAGATGCCGAGCGGCACCAGAGCGCGGCTGCTCTGCCGGCCGGTACGCGGCCCGGGCCGGCAGGGCGGCGTCGTGCAGGTCAAGCTCATCGATCAGGCGGAAACCCGGGCGGCCGACTTCCATACCCAGCCCTCATCCCGGATGTTCCTGCCCGGGCTGGTCGGCTCGGGTGCGCTGTGGCTGCGGGCCTGTCATCAGGTCGATGCCGCCTACCAGGCCGGAGAGTGGCTGGCCCTGGCCGGCGAGCAGGGCGTCGGCAAGCTGGCCGTGCTGCGTGCCACCCTCCAGCGCCGGAACCCGGCCGGGGTGTTCCGCGTGCTGGACGCGGCGGACGCCACGGATCACAGCTGGCAGGCCGACGTACGCAAGGAGCTGCTGGAGGGCGACGGCGGGCTGGTTATCAGGCACGTCGAGCAGCTCAACGCGCGCCGGACGCACGCGATCGCGGCCGCGATGCAGGAAGCGCAGGCGCTGGACAGGCAGCGCGCGCTCTGGGTCGCCGTCACCCTGACCGAGGGCCGGGACAGCGTGCACCTGACCAGGCTGATGCGGTTCTTCCCGCGCACGGTCGCGCTGCCGCCGCTGCGGCATCACATCGAGGATCTGCATGACCTGGTCCCGTTCTTCCTCGGCAAGCTCAGCCAGCCGGGCCGGCTGACCTGCTCGCTCACCGCGATGCAGCTTCTGCTCCGCTCGACCTGGCCGGGCAACACCGAGCAGCTGTGGCAGGTACTGCGCCGGGTGGTCCAGCAACGCCGGGTCGGGGTGATCCAGCCGGCCGACCTGCCGCCGGAATGCTGGACAGTCAGCAGGCGGCTGCTCAGCCCGCTGGAGTCGATGGAGCGCGACGCGATCGTGGAGGCACTGCTCGACTCGGCCGGCAACAAGCTGAAAGCGGCCAAGTCGCTCGGAATGTCGCGGGCCACGATCTACCGCAAGGTACGTGAGTACGGGATCCTGACTCCGCGCAGCTGACCTGTCGGCGCGGCAAGCACGCCGAACCCCGGAGCCGGCTGTCCGGCGCACGAAAACCGGCAGACCAGGATTAGTAGGACCCGGCGTGTGCATCCGGGCGGCCGGCTGGGCGCGCCGCAGGGCCGCAAAACGGCCGCTCCGGCGACTTGTTACGAGTTTGATTCGAGAAGAAGCCGCTTCTGGTCCTAAATCGGGCGCAGAAGTGGCTCAAAGTAATGACAAGTGCTCTGCTGCCGGACGAGGTGAAAGGCTGACGCCGTCCGATTGAGACTGTCGTGGCTGACGAGACTGATGTCACTGCCGGGTCCGCGCCGGGTGTGACTACCGCCGGGGCTGCCGACGACCGAAGCACGACCGCGGCCCCGGCGGTCAGACCCACCGCGCTCAGACCCGGCGCAGGAAGGCGTTGGCGATCGGTCCCGCGCTGCTGGCCCCGAAGCCGCCGCCTTCGACCAGGACGCCGAAGGCGAGGTCGCCGCGGTACCCGATGAACCAGCCGTGCGACTTCAGGTGCGTTCCGGTCCCGTACTCCGCCGTGCCGGTCTTGCCGTAGACGCCGGGCGGGAAGCCAACCCCGGCCGCGGTGCCCTTGGTCACTACCGCGGCCATCATCGGCCGCAGGGTGGCGAGGATCGCCGAGCTGATGGCGTGCGGCCGGGCCGTCTGCTTCGGCGCGGGGCTGAGCACCAGCAGCGGCGGCCGCCAGGTGCCGGCCTCGATCGCGCCTGCCTCCGCGGCCTGGCTCAGCGGGCTAACCAGGTCGGTTCCCTGACCGAACGCGTCAGCGGCCTGATCCACCTGCGATTTCGGCTGGCTGAACGAGCCGAGCCGGGCGGATATGCCGAGAGCCGGCCTGGAGTTGAAGCCGAATGTCCTGGCCATCGAGGCCAGCGCCGCCGCGCTCAGCCGGTTCGCGCCGAGCTCGGCGAAGGTGGTATTGCAGGAAATGGCGAACGCATTGAGCAGGGTGGTCGTGCCCAGCTGCTCGTTGTTGTCGTTATGGAACACCCGGCCGCCGATATCGATCTTGCTCGGGCACTGAACCTGGCTGGACGGGGTCATGCCCGACTTCGCCAGCGCGGAGGCCGTGACGATCTTGAAGGTTGACCCGGGCGGGTAGGTTCCGTCGATCGCGCGGTTCCAGCCGCCCGGCCGCTCCACCACGGCGAGCACGTGGCCCGTCGACGGCTGGATGACCACCATGTCCACGGGCTTGGCCGTGCTGGCCGTCGAGACCGCCTGCGAGGCCGCGACCTGGACGGCCATGCTGATGCTCGTCCGCACCGGCCTTCCTGGACGGGCGCGGAAACGATGAGCTGTCCCGTCGACATGCTTGCCAGGGCCCACGATGCTGATCGTCAGTGACGGGCTGCCCGCCAGCCGGTCCTGGTACGCCTGCTCGATCCCGCCGTCCCCGATCAGGTCGCCCGCCTTGTACGGCGCCCCCAGATGCTTGGCCTGCTTCGCCGTCGCCTTGACTACGGCCCCGGTCAGCAGGGCGATCGAGCCCGACTGGGCCACGGCTGCCGGGGAACTGAGGATCGATCCGTCCACGGCCAGGATCTGCGCCCTGGCGGGCCAGCTGCTGGTCAGGGCGAACCGCTGGCCGGCCTTCAGGCCGGGGTAGATGGCGGCCGGGCTCCAGTTCACCCACCAGCGCCGGTCGCGGCTCAGCAGCCGCAAAGTGCCGTGGTAGACCCAGGTGTGGTTACTGGCCAGCTGATCCTTGACCACGAACTTCGCCTGCGCCGTGCCGTTGCTGCTGGTGACCGCGCCGAGAGTGAGCTGAGTGGTCCGCACGCCAAGCTGCCGGCCGGCCGTGGTCACCGGCCCGGCCAGGCCGCCGTGCGGGACGCCGACGCTGATCTTGCTCATCGCGCCGTAATTCCCCCGCTGCCAGGCGGTCAGATAGGCCGCCGCCGTCTGCTGGGGGCTGCCCTTGGTGCGGTTGAGAACGTAGAACCCGCCGGCCGCGGCCGCCCCCGCGATGAGCACCACAACCAGCAGCAGGATGGTGAGCTTCCGCCGGCGCCGCTTCGGGCGAGCCGGCGGCGCCAGCTCGATCACGGCCAGCTGCCCGGAGGCCGACCCGGCGGCCGGGCCCGGTGCTGTCGGGCCGGATCCGCTGCCCTGCTGGGTAACCGCCTGGGGCGTCTGAGTCGGCTGCGATCCCAGGGGTTGCCTGGCCCAGGCCAGCGGATCCAGGGGCGGCTGGATCGCTGTACCCGCCTGCCCGTCGCGGGCACGATCCGCCAGAGCCGGCTGCTGACCAGCGGGCGACTGGCCTAGCGGCGTCGATTGCTCGCCCGTATAGGGCTGGCCCGGGTGGGGCTGGGCCGGGTACGGCTGCTGGCCCGGGTACGACTGCTGGCCCGGGTGGGGCTGGGCCGGGTAGGACTGCTGGCCCGGATAGGGCTGGGCTGGCTGGGACTGCTGGCCCGGGTATGACTCCTGGCCCGGGTAGGGCTCGTAGCCCGGATAGGACTGCTGGCCAGGATAGGACTGGACCTGGTGGGACTGCTGGCTCGGATAGGGCTGGACCGGATGCGACTGCTGGCCCGGATACGGTTCCTGGCCCGGATACGGTTCCTGGCCCGGATATGACTGCTGGCCCTGATACGGCCGCTGCCCGTGAGACTGGACCGGGTAGGACTGCTGGTCCGGGTAGGACTGCTTATCCGGGTAGGACTGCTGGCCCGGGTAGGACTGCTGATCCGGGTAGGACTGCTGGGCCTGGCGCACCGGCCGGCGGCGATACGGCTGGTCCGGCTGGTCCTGATGCCGCTGGTCCTGGTACCACTGCCCGTCGGGATAGGACGGCTGAGCCGGGGCGGACTGGCCCTGGTATCCCTGCAGATCCGGGTACGGCTGGTCCGACGGAGACGACAGCGGATCCCCGAATGACCGCGATGGCGCAGGCTCCTGGGCATGCCGACCCCACTGGCCTGGCTGAGGCTGCTGGCCTGGCTGGGGCTGCTGGCCCGGCTGAGCCTGCTGGCCCGGGTAAGACGGCCACGCCTGCTGCCCGGCCTGCCTCTGATCAGCCGGGTACGGCGGCCTTTGCTCATGCGCTGAACTGGCCTGGAACCCGCCTCCGGGCTGTCCGGCCTGCGACTGCCCGGAAGCCGGCTGCCCTGGCTGCCCGGCCTCGGGCAGCCCTGGCTCTGGCTGCCCCGCCTCCGGCTGCGTGGGCTCACTGGGCACCTTGCGGTCGCGGCGTCGACGCATGGATTGGCCCTCCCGCCTCACTCACTGCGCTACCCCCGCCAGGCCAGCCCGGCGAGTTGAAACCCCATCATCGGTATTGTTTGGGACCGCACGCGCCGCGAGCCTCCCCCTGCGGCAATCATGAAATCCATCCGAGCCGGACGAAGACCGTGACTACTAGCTCAAGCGAATACTAACCGGGAGTTCGTCCTGGTAGTGCTCCGTCGGTCACCTTGCTGCCTGCCCTCCGGCGTCCGGCCGCCCGCGCCGCATCAGCAGCAGCAGCAGCAGCAGCAGCAGCAGCAGTAATTTCGCCCTCGCGACCTGCTCCCACCGGCCTTAGGAGCCGACCCACGGAACCCTGTGCACCCCTGGTAGGCCGATCGCACCACGAGGGGCACAGGGTTGCCGACCGAGTCCGCCACGGCCGACTCGCGTGCGCGTCGGGCTAAATGGCTAGGCAGCACCGTTCTTGCTGAGCTGCGCCAGGCGGTAGTCGATCCCGCTGCTCGGGCCGCGTCCGGGTCATCGGGCTGTTCAGTCGGCGCCCGCGGTACGCCTACCGGCAGTCTGCCCGCGAGCCTGGTTGAACCGCACGTAATTCCCGGTCACGTTACGGGGCGCTGACGCGGGTAGGAACCGGCTCATGCCCGCGGGACTCGAGTGATCAGCTACGTGCTGGCCTTCCTGGCCGCCTCGGTGAACGCAGTCGGCGACGTGCTGAACCGCAAGGCCAGTCGCCAGGCGCCAGCGAACCTGGCCTTCCGGCTCAGGCTCTTCGCTGACCTGCTGCACCGCCCGGCCTGGCTGGGCGCGGTCGCGCTCATGCTGGCCTCGTTCGTGCTCGCGGCAACGGCACTCGGAACCGGGCAGCTGGCGGCCGTCCAGCTGATCGTCATCCTGGAGCTGCCGCTCACTCTGATCGGCAGTGTCGGCTTCCTCGGCAGTCAGCTCACCGGCCGGGACTGGGCGGCCATCGCCACGATGGCGGCCGGCGTGATGGGCCTGGTCGTGCTGCTCGACCCGCGGCCGGGACCAGGCGGACCGGTGCCCGCGACGGTCTGGCTGGCGGGCTCAGCAGCCAACGCCGCCGTCGTGGCGGTCTTGTACATCACCGCCAGGGCGCAGCCCAGGCCAGCCGCGAGGGCGGCCCTGCTGGGAGTCGCCGGTGGCTTCGGCTATGGCCTGACCGCCGCCCTCACCAAGGGGATGGCGTCGCAGTTCGCCGCGGGCGGCGTCACCGGCGTGCTGTCGTCCTGGCAGCTCTATGCCTGCGGGGCCGCCGGGCTGACCTCCACCTGGCTGCTGCAGAACGCTTACCACGCCGGGACGCTCGCGGCGGCGCAGCCAGGCATCACGCTGGCCGACCCTATCGTCGCCACCCTGTGGGGCGCAGCGGCGTTCGGCGAGCACGTCAGGCAGGGCTGGATCCTGCTGCTCGCCGTCATCCCGCTGGCCGCCATGACGGCGGGCGTGCTGGCCCTGAGCCGGTCCCGGGCCTGGCGGACGGACGCGGAGCAGACCGCGGATCAGACCGAAGCCATGCCGTAGGTCGCGAGCACGGCGCCGGTCGTAGTGGGCTGCAATTCGATCAGGCGCAGCGGCCTGAGCACGCCGTGCCGGACCAGGGTCCGGACGAGCTCCGAGCTGCCGATCACCAGGAGGTCGGCGCCGTCCTGCTGCTTGAGCTCAGCGACCGCCTGGGGGACGTCGCCCTCGAGCAGCGTGGAGTTCTCCCATTCGAGCGGCCCGGTCAGCGTGGTGGATGCCACGAACTTCGGCCGGCTGTTCAGCGGCTCCGCGATGACCTGCTCCTCCGCTGGCGCGTTCGGCCAGTGCGGGGCGAGGCTCTCGTAGGTTCGCCGCCCGAGGTGCCTGCCCGACGCCGTCGAGCGTTATCCACTCGGTCACGATCAGCTTGCGCATCGGACCTCCGTGAGGTAGCTAGAGCCGAGCACCCGAGCTACCCCGATAACGTGCGGCTACACCGCGGTGCCGGGCCAGCAGAGGATCTCGCCGTGCGGGATCAGGAACCAGCCGTCGGCGCTGGCCGACCACCGGAGCCAGGCGTCCGCCAGCCGCCGGAGATCGGCTCTCGTGGCGAGGGCGTGCTCCACGGCACGGTCGCCGAACGACGAGTCGGTCAGTCGCTCGGCCCACAGCCGGCCCCACCACTGCCGGTCCTGAGGGCCGGTGTAGCACCACGCGCTCGCCGACGCCTCGACCCGGCCGAAGCCAGCCGCCTGCGCCCAGGACAGCAGGCGCCGGCCCGCGTCCGGCTCCCCGCGCAGAGCCCGGGCAACCCGCTGGTACAGCAGCCGCCACTCGGTCAGTTCCTCGTCCCGCGGGAACCAGATCATGCCGCCGTAGTCGCTGTCGCGGGCCGCGACAACGCCGCCGTCCCGGCAGACCCTGCCCATCTCGGCCAGGGCGGCGACCGGGTCCGACAGGTGCTGCAGGACCTGGTGCGCGTGCACGACGTCGAACGACGCGTCCGCGAACGCCAGGTGATACACATCGCCGACCTTGAAGGAGGCATTGCCCGCACCCTGGCGCCGGGCTTCCGCCCGCGCCTGCTCGAGCACGTCGCTAGCCGCGTCGAGGCCGACGACCCGTCCCTCAGGCAGCAGGGCCGCCAGCCCGGCCGTGATCGTGCCCGGCCCGCAGCCCACGTCGAGCAGGCTAGCGTCGGGGGCCAGGTGCGCAAGGAGGTAGCTGGCTGAGTTGGCCGGCGTCCGCCATCGGTGTGACCTCAGCACGCTGTCGTGATGTCCATGCAGGTAGGTATCCGGATTTGCCGACATCACAGCAGTATCCACGCTGGCCGGGGAAGCTAGCCGGACCGGGCCTTCAGCGCTGGCCGACCGGGCCGAGCAGCGGCTTGATGTCCAGGATTGGCGTCTGGTCGAGCGCCTCGAGGTTCCGCACTGCGATCCTGGTGCCGTCGATGGCCACGATCCGCACCTGATGCAACCCGATCGGATTCGGCCGGTCGGGCGAGCGGGTGCTGAAGACTCCCTGCTCAGGACGGCTCTGATCGCCGCGCGGGCGGACCGTGAGCACATCGCGGCGAGCCCGGTCGAGCCAGGTGAGCACGATGACGTCGGCGCCGACCGCCAGGCCGTCGATAGCCGCCCGCATGGTCGGGTCGAGCACCAGCCAGGCTTGCGGCGCACCCTCGTCACCTTGACGCGGCGCCAGGTCGCGATCGGTGAGCGGGGACTCGACCGATCCGACCGGCTGCAGGGAGTACCCGGCCTCGTTCATCTCGCCCTCCCGTGCTAAGCCGTATCCGGTGGTCCGCCCTGTCTGTCATACCACTGCCGAACCTGACCAGGCCGGGTGACTTCCGGCCGGGCCACGGTCCGCCGCTCCCGGTTCAGCAATAGCCAACGGGGTACCGTGCAGGACATGCCCGCAGACTGGCCGGACACGTCGTATCAGAACTGGAGCGCCACCTGCGACACGCTCCATGCGCACACGCAGGTGCTCGGCAAGCTGGCGGCCAGGCTCGCCCCGGCTGAGCCGCAACTCCAGCACGCTGCCCTCCGGCTGACGGCCCGGGGCTGGGAGACGTCGCCACTGCCGGCGCCGAACGGCTCAGGGTCCCTGGTCATGGCGCTTGACCTGCGCTCGCACGAGGCGATCGCCGAGCACAGTAGCGGCCACGATGCCCGGATCCCGCTGACGCCCGACCGGCCCGTTGCCGACGTCACCCGCGACGTGCTCGCGGCCGTGCGCGACCTGGCCGGGCCGGTGGAGATCAGCCCGGTGCCGCAGGAAGTGCCGTGGACCGTGCCGCTCGACACCGACCACGAGCACGCCAGCTACGACCAGGCTCGGGTCAGTGCCTATTTCGGTGCCGCGACCAGGGCAGCGGCCGTGCTAGCTGAGTTCCGCGCGCCATACCGCGGCAAGTCCACCCCGGTGAACGCGTGGTGGGGCTCGTTCGACCTGGCCGTAAGCCTGTTCTCCGGCCAGCCAGCGGATCCGCCCGCCGATGACTTCATCATGCGCA
>JADGPC010000527.1 GCA_017882645.1 Streptosporangiales bacterium
TCAGCTCGCGGACGAGGTCGTCGGCGAGCCTGGTGCGGCCGGCGGGCCCGCTCGCCACGCTATGGTTGGCGCTGATATTCAATGACACATTGATAATCTAGCCGACGCTAAGCGGATGCGCAAGCGCCCTCAGTCGGTGGGGATGACCATGGTGCTGGGCCGTTCTCGATTCAATGCAGATGCTCGTCCCAGTCGGGTGGGACGCGGCCGGCCGGGCCCGGCACGGGCTGGTCGAGCGGGTGGTGCTCCGGCGGCGCGAGCGCAGGGCCGTAGGCGTACTTCTCGGTGGCGTAGTTCCAGAACCAGTCCTCGCCGGGCTCGAACGAGCAGATCACGGGATGCCCCTCGGCAGCGGCGTGGTGGCTGGCGTGCTGCGACGGTGACGAATCGCAGCAGCCGATGTGGCCGCAGCGGGCGCAGCGGCGCAGATGGAACCACCAGCCGCCGCTGGCCAGGCACTCGACGCAGCCGGTTCCACTCGGTACCGCCTCGGGATCAAAATCGTCTTCGGCTGCCATGCCCGTGCTCCAACCACCCACCTACGCCCAGATGGCGCCTCATTGCTTTCACTATCATGGCCGCGACCCCAGACCACCGCAGTGCGGCTGCGGATCCTGCAAGTGGAGATGGCTTCGAATGAGCGGATTCCGGGAGTTCCTGCTGAAAACCAATGCGATGGCCCTGGCCGTCGGCGTCATCATCGGCATCGCCCTGGGCAACGTCGTGAACTCGCTGGTCAATGACCTGATCATGCCCCCCATCGGGGTGCTCCTCGGCGGCGTCGACTTCAGCTCGATGGTGATCAAGCTCAAGGATGCGACGACGGACGCAACCGGAAAGGCGGTGCCCGAGGTCGACATCCGGTATGGCGCGTTCATCAACCTGGTGATCGCGTTCATCGTGATCGCGTTCGTGGTGTACATCATCAGCAAAGCCTTCATCAAGGAAGAGATCGCCGGCCCAACCAAGACCTGCCCGGCCTGCAAGGAGGCCAACGCGATCGACGCGACCCGCTGCCGAGCCTGCACCACCGCCATCTGACGCCGGATCAGGCCATTGGGCCGGGACCGAACAGGCGCGCCGACCAGAGGGCGATCAGGGCCACCCCGAGCCCGACGACGACCAGGACCAACTGGGCCGAGATCCGGTCGGCCAGCGGGCCTGCGACCAGGGTCGGCAGCAGGCTGGCCGTGCTGACGATCGACGCCAGCACGCCGATGATCCGACCGCGCAGGTGGGCCGGCATTGATTCGAGCAGGGCGGTCTGGGCCGACACGGACGTGACGGCATAGGCGGCGCCTGACAGCACGGCGATCCCGGCCAGGATCGGGATGACCGAGATCCCGCTCGTCGCCAGCCGATCATGGAGCGGGCCCATCAGGCCCAATGACGCCGTCAGGCAGCCGAAGGCGAGCAGCCCTGCCTCGGCAGCCTGGCGCCTGGGCAGGTCGCTGAACCGGCGCAGCCCGACGACGCCCAGGATCACCCCGATACCGAGCGGCAGCACGACCACGACGAGGTGATCGGGCTGCAACCCTACCGTCGTCGCGAGGGCCGGCCCGAGGACACCGAGAACGCCCGCCACGGACGCCCCGGCCGCCTGCTGGATGATCGGCCGGCTGATATCGCGGTTGCCGCGGACCACGCTGAAGCCCTGGCGCAGCTCGCGGGTCGGCTCCGTGAGGGCCTGCCGCCGGGAGCCTTGCGCCGGCGGCTGGAACGGCGGCTCCGAGGGCAGCCCGATGCAGGCGATCGTGGCCGCAATGTACAGGCTGGCGACAACGGCCAGGACCGCCGAAGGCCCCGCTACGGTGACCAGGAGCGGGCCGATGAAGGCGAAGCCGATCGCGAACGAGCCCTGCAGGGTCAGGTTGAAGATGCCCATCGCCGTCGACAGCTGGCCGGCTGGCACCACCCGCGGGATCATCGATCCCTCGGCCGGGGTCAGGGCCACGCTGGTCAGGCTGACCCCCAGGTTGAGGGCGAGCAGGACCGGCAGGTTCGCGCCGGAGAGGGCGAGCCCGACCATCAGGACCGTCCGCACAACGTTTGGGCCGACGAGCGCCCAGCGCAGGTTCAGCCGGTCGACGATGACGCCGGCGAACGGCGACAGGAGGATCTGGGGCAGGACGTAGGTCGCGAACAGGACACTGACCGTGGTGTTCGAGCGGGTCGAGTCGAAGACCAGGATGGTCATCGCGTAGAGGGCCATGTTGCCGCCGACCTGGGTGGCAGCCTGGATGAACCACAGGCGGGCGAAGACCGGATTGCGCAGGAGCGATGCTGTCGATGCCCTCGTCATCAGCTCAGGATAGGGATCCGGCCGAACCTGACCTCGCCGGGGCAGACAAACGGAACCGGCGGATCCGGGTGGATCCGCCGGTTCGAGGTGTCCGGGTCGCGGCCCGGCCGGAAGGCTGCCGAGTCGTTATCCGAGCAGGTAATGCAGCGCCGGTCGATGGGTCACGAACTCCGTCCGCTCGATGATCGCACCGAGGAACTTGACGTCATCGTCGGCTCAGGGCGTGATCCTGACCCGTGCCGCGGGTCATCAACGGTGGGCCGGGCGGCCTGCGACCATGGGGCCGGCCGGCCCCCGTCCGCTAGGTCCCGCCGCCTGGGCTGTGCAGCCTGGCCATGTAGGCGGCGGCCTGGGCGCGCCGTTCCAGGTTGAGCTTGGCCAGGATCGAGCTGACGTAGTTCTTGACGGTCTTGTCGGACAGGAAGACCTCGGCCGCGATCTCCTTGTTCGTCTTGCCCTCGGCCACGAGGAGCA
>JADGPC010000528.1 GCA_017882645.1 Streptosporangiales bacterium
TCAGCTCGCGGACGAGGTCGTCGGCGAGCCTGGTGCGGCCGGCGGGCCCGCTCGCCACGCTATGGTTGGCGCTGATATTCAATGACACATTGATAATCTAGCCGACGCTAAGCGGATGCGCAAGCGCAGTGTCGCGGTCGGGATGACCACGGGGCGGCGCCGTTCTCGATTCAATGCAGGTGCTCGTCCCAGTCGGGCGGCACGCGGCCGGCCGGGCCCGGCACGGACTGGTCGAGCGGGTGGTGTCCCGGCGGGGCAAGCGCCGGGCCGTAGGCGTATTTCTCGGTCACGTAGTTCCAGAACCAGTCTTCGCCAGGCTCGAACGAGCAGATGACGGGATGCCCCGCGTCGGCGGCGTGCTGGCTGGCGTGCTGCGACGGTGACGAATCGCAGCAGCCGACGTGGCCGCAGCGGGCGCAGCGGCGCAGATGGAACCACCAGCCGCCGCTGGCCAGGCATTCGACGCAGCCGGTTCCGCTCGGTACCGCCTCGGGATCGTAATCGTCTTCGGCTGCCATGCTCGTGCTCCAACCACCGCGGTACGCCCGGATCGTGCCCTATCGCTCTCACTATCATGGCCAAGACGGCAGACCACCGCAGTGCGGCTGCGGACCTTGCAAGTGGAGGTGGATTCGATGAGCGGATTCCGGGAGTTCCTGCTGAAGACCAACGCGATGGCCCTGGCCGTCGGCGTCATTATCGGCGTCGCCCTGGGCAACGTCGTGAACTCGCTGGTCAATGACCTGATCATGCCCCCGATCGGGGTGCTCCTCGGCGGCGTCGACTTCAGCTCGATGGTGATCAAGCTCAAGGACGCCACGACTGACGCCGCCGGCAAGGCCGTGCCCGAGGTCGACATCCGGTACGGCGCGTTCATCAACCTGGTGATCGCCTTCATCGTGATCGCGCTCGTGGTGTACGTCATCAGCAAGGCCTTCATCAAGGAGGACATCGCCGGCCCATCCAAGACCTGCCCAGCCTGCAAGGAGGCCAACGCGGTCGATGCGACCCGCTGCCGAGCCTGCACCACCGCCATCTGACCTGGAATCAGGCCGTTGGGCCAGGACCGAACAGGCGCGCCGACCAAACCGCGATCAGGGCCACCACGAGCCCGACGACGACCAGGACGAGCTGGGCCGAGATCCGGTCGGCCAGCGGGCCCGCGACCAGGGTCGGCAGCAGGCTGGCCGTGCTGACGATCGACGCCAGCACGCCGATGATCCGTCCGCGCAGGTGGGCCGGCATTGATTCGAGCAGGGCGGTCTGGGCCGACACGGACGTGACGGCATAGGCCGCGCCTGACAGCACGGCGATCCCGGCCAGGATCGGGATGACCGAGATCCCGCTCACCGCCAGTCGGTCATGGAGCGGGCCCATCAGGCCCAACGAAGCTGTCAGGCAGCCGAAGGCGAGCAGCCCTGCCTCCGCCGCCCGGCGCCAGGCCACGTGGCTGAACCGGCGCAGGCCGACCACGCCCAGGATCACCCCGATACCGAGCGGCAGCACGACCACGACCAGGTGATCGGGCTGCAACCCTACCGTCGTCGCCAGAGCCGGCCCGAGGACACCGAGGACGCCGGCCACGGACGCGCCTGCGGCCTGGTGGATGATCGGCCGGCTGATATCCCGGTTGTCGCGGACCACGCTGAAGCCGTGGCGCAGCTCGCGCGTCGGCTCCGCGAGAGCCTGCCGGCGGGTGCCTTGAGCCGGCTGCTGGAGCGGTGGCTCCGAGGGCAGCCCGATGCAGGCGATCGTGGCTGCAACGTACAGGCCGGCAACAACGGCCAGGACCGCCGACGGCCCCGCGACGGTCACCAGCAGTGGGCCGACGAAGGCAAAGCCGATCGCGAACGAGCCCTGCAGGGTCAAGTTGAAGATGCCCATCGCCGTCGACAGCTGGCTGGCCGGGACCACCCGCGGGATCATCGATCCCTCGGCCGGGGTCAGGGCCACGCTGGTCAGGCTGACCCCCAGGTTGAGGGCGAGCAGGGCGGGCAGGTTCGTGCCGGAGAGAGCGAGCCCGACCATCAGGACCGTCCGCAGGACGTTCGGACCGACGAGCGCCCAGCGCAGGTTCAGCCGGTCGACGATCACGCCGGCGAACGGCGAGAGGAGGATCTGGGGCAGGACGTAGGTCGCGAACAGGACGCTGACCGTGGCGTTCGAGCGGGTCGAGTCGAACACCAGGATGGTCATGGCGTAGAGGGCCATGTTGCCGCCGACCTGGGTCGCGGCCTGGATGAACCACAGCCGGGCGAAGACCGGATTCCGCAGGAGCGATGCCGTCGATGCCCTCGTCATCAGCAGAGGATAGGGATGCGGTCGAACCCGATCTCGGCGGGGCGGACAAAGGGAACCGGCGGATCCGGGTGGACCCGCCGGTTCGCGGTGTCCGGGTCGCGGCCCGGCCGGAAGGCTGCCGCGTCGCTATCCGAGCAGGTAATGCAGCGCCGGTCGATAGGTCACGATCTCCGTCCGCTCGATGATCGCACCGAGGAACTCGATGTCATCGTCGGCTCAGGGCATCTTCCTGACCCGTGCCACGGGTCATCAACGATGGGCCGGGCGGCCTGCCACGAGGGGGCCGGCCGGCCCCGTCCGCTAGGTCCCGCCGCCTGGGCTGTGCAGCCTGGCCATGTAGGCGGCTGCCTGGGCGCGCCGTTCCAGGTTGAGCTTGGCCAGGATCGAGCTGACGTAGTTCTTGACGGTCTTGTCGGACAGGAAGACCTCGGCCGCGATCTCCTTGTTCGTCTTGCCCTCGGCCACGAGGAGCA
>JADGPC010000096.1 GCA_017882645.1 Streptosporangiales bacterium
ATCAGGTCGTCGGTTGCTGCCATGGCGGTGGCCTCTCGGATACTTGGCCAGGATTTGGCCGTTAGCGGTGCTGAGCTTCACCTTCGCCCGGGCATGTACATCGCACCGGCGCAGCGGCCGACCGCACGGGGCTTAGCCGCTGGCCGGGCCACATGTGCGGGGGTCATGTGGCCACGGGAGCAGGGCGGCGATGGTTGGTCCGCGAACCGCGACGCTTCGCGGATCTGCCGCAGCGATGCGGCGCCGCCGCCCTGCCTCCCACTTTCGGCGAACATCACCGAACCCCTGATGCTGCTAGAGCGACATCAGGGGTTCGGCGATGTTGTCCGGAACGGGGCGGCGGGTCAGCCGCGCAGGACGTTGCCGATGATGCCGCCGGCCACGCCGCCGGCGACGGCATCAGGCACATCTCCCCCGGAGATATACGGCGTCAGCGCGTGCGCGAGCATCGGCACCGGCATGGACTGCAGCCAGACCCGTCCCGGCCCGGTCAGCGCGACCAGGTGCAGGCCGTCGCCGCCGAACATCATGTTGGCGATGCCGCGCATCCTGGTAATCGAGAACTGCACCGTGGCCTGGAACATGCCGATGTGACCCGGGTGCACGAGGACGGTCTGGCCCGGTGGCAGGTCGTAGGAGGTCACCTCGCCGCCCAGCTCGATCCAGGCGCGGCCCTCGCCATCCAGCTTCTGCAGGACGAAGCCCTCGCCGCCGTACAGGCCGCCGCGGAAGCTCTGCTGCATGCCGACGCTCGGCGTGATGCCCGGCGTGCCGCACAGCCAGCCATGCCGGTGCACCAGGTAGGAGTGCCCGCCCGAGATGTCGACGGGCACGATGTGACCGGGGACCTTGGCCGCGAAGGTGATCGAGCCCGGGCCGTCGTACCGGGTCAGGAACAGCCCGCCGCCGCCGACCATCCGCTTGAGGCCGCCCATCAGGCCACCGCCGCCGCCACCGCCCGTGTTCATCGACTGCGACATCTGAATGCTCGTCGTCATCCAGGCCAACTCGCCGTGCGGGGTCACGACATACTCCCCCTGCTGGAGCGAAACTTCCAGGACGGGCATGGTCGAGCCCTTGATTTCGGCTTGCATCGAGTAAAAGCCCCTCCAAATAGCTGAACAACGCCGCAACGGCGGCCCTGACAGACAAGGTACTGGTCGGGCATGGCCAGCGAAAGGTCCACCGGAAAAGTTGGCGGACGCGTAGCTGACCAGCCCACACGCCCCGTTAATCAGCAGCTATCCGGCGGCTGTTTGTGGCACATTACTTGGCGTGGAGCACTACGGAGCAGTCAACAAGGCGAACTGGGATGAGCGCGTCGCGGCCCACGCCGCCTCGCCCGACTACCACGTCGACGAGTTCATCGCCGACCCCGCCTACCTCAGCGAGGTGGTGCGGTTCGACCTGCCGCTGCTCGGCGATGTCAGCGGGCTGCGCGGCGTGCACCTGCAGTGCCATATCGGCACCGATACGATCTCGCTGGCCAGGCTCGGCGCCTCGATGACGGGGGTCGACTTCTCCGGGCCCGCGGTGCGGCAGGCCCGCGCGCTTGCCGAGCAGACGGGAGCGGATGCCACCTTCGTCGAGTCCGACGTCTACGAGGCGGCCGAGGCCGTCGGGCGGGGCGCCTTCGACTTCGTCTTCACCGGTATCGGCGCGCTGTGCTGGCTGCCGAGCATCAGCCGGTGGGCCAGCGTCGTGGCCGCCCTGCTGCGTCCCGGCGGGCGGCTGTTCATCAGGGAGGGCCATCCGATGCTGTGGGCGATCCAGGACGGCCGGGACGACAGCCTGCTCGTCGTCGAGTACCCCTACTTTGAGCGGGACGAGCCGATCGTGTTCGACGACGGCGGCACCTACGTCGCCACCGACGTCGTGTTCGAGCAGACCGTCACGCACGAGTGGAACCACGGCCTGGGCGAGATCGTGACCGCGCTGCTCGACGCCGGGATGGTCATCACCGGGCTGGCCGAGCACGACAGCGTGCCGTGGGAGGCGCAGCCAGGCCAGATGGAGGAGATCGGCGGCGGAGAATGGCGGCTAGCAGACCGGCCGTGGCGGCTGCCGCACAGCTACACCCTCCAGGCCGTGAAGCAAGCCAGCTAGCCGGTCGACGCCTCCAGCCGGGTGCCCGGCGCGGCCGGTCAAGCCGTCGCTGTGACCGTCCTGACGATCACGGCGTAGAGGCGATGCCAGGCCAGGGACCTGAACCCGGCCGCGGCGAGCAGCCTGGTGGCGCGGAGCGGCGTCCTGGCCCGGTCCCGGCGTGAACCGGTGAGCGTCGGCAGCAGCCAGGACGAGCAGATGTCGGTGAGCACGAAGCAGCCGCGGGGCGCCAGCACCCGGTGGCATTCGGCCAGGCCAGCTGGCTGGTCGGCCCAGTGGTCGAACGACGTCGTGCTGATCACCAGGTCGAACGCGGCGTCGGGGAAGGGCAGCCGCTCGGCGGTACCCTGCACGAAGGTCAGCCGCGGGTCGCCGGCCTTGGCCCGGGCCTGGTCGACCATTCCCGCCGCCGCGTCGATCCCGGTCAGCTCGGTCGCGTCAGGCAGCCGCCTGCCGAGCTCGCGCAGCAGCAGGCCGGTGCCGCAGCCCACGTCGAGCACCCGGCTCGGCTCCGGATACCGGGCGAGCGCCAGGTCGACCGACCGGGTCACGATGTCAGTGTGCAGCTGACCGCGGTACCCGGTCTCGTAGCCCGCCGACCGGTCATGGAAGGCCTGCACATCGCGATCGCGGGTCATCATCAGATCTTCGGCTGCCCGGGCGCCGTTGGCAAGGTCCGGTCTGTCCCGGTGGCGCCTCGGCCGTGGTCAGCGGCCTGCGCTAGGCTCGGCAGTCTGTTCGCGACATACCGGCTGGTCAGGGCCGGTTCAGGCGGATCTACCTGGGATGGGGCTGACGATGGCGCGGGAGGCATCCAGCCCGTCGCGATCCAGGCTGCCGCGGCGGATCCGGACGCTACTGATCTTCGTCAGCGCGCTGGTCTTCACCGACACGATCTTCTTCACCGCGCTGACCCCGCTGCTGCCGCACTACGTCCACGTCGTCGGCCTGTCTAAGGCCGGCGTCGGCCTTCTGGTCGCGGCCTACCCGCTCGGCACACTGGCCGGGGCGCTCCCGGCCGGCCTGCTGGTCGCCCATCTCGGCCCCCGGCGCGGCGTGCTGGTTGGCCTGATCCTGATGAGCGCGTCCACGCTCGCCTTCGGCTGGTCGGGCTCGGCCGCCTTGCTGGACGCGGCCAGGTTTGTCCAGGGTCTCGGCGGATCGTGCACCTGGGGCGCCGGGATGGCCTGGCTGGCCAGCGCCGCCCCGGCCGAGCGCCGAGGCGAGCTGCTCGGCACGGCGCTCGGCGCGGCCGTCGGCGGCGCGCTGTTCGGACCAGTCGTGGGAGCCATCGCCGACCAGATCGGCACCGGGCCCGCGTTCTCCGCCGCAGCCGTCATCGGCGCCATCCTCATCGCGGCCAACTTCGCCATGCCCGCACCGCAGTACGCCGAGCCGCAGGGCCTGTCGGCGGCCTTCGCGTCGGTCAGGGACCGCGGGGTGGCAACCGGCCTGTGGCTGACCGCGGTCGCCGGCATCGCGTTCGGCGTGATCGACGTGCTCGCTCCGCTGCGGCTGAACGCGCTGGGCGCGGCCCCGGTCGTCATCGGAGCCACGTTCCTCGGGTCCGCGGCCGTCGAGACCGGGATGTCACCGCTGTCCGGCCGCCTCTCTGACCGGCGCGGGCGGTACTTCCCGATCCGGATCTCGCTGCTGGCCGGCGTCGTGGTCAGCCTGCTGGCGCCGGTACTGCGGCCGGCCGCGGCGCTGATCGCGCTGCTGGTGATCGGGCTGCCGGCGTTCGGCACGCTGTTCGCGCCGTCGAGCGCGATGCTCAGCGATGCCGCGCACCGGCTCCAGCTGCACCAGGGGCTGGCCTTCGGGCTGGCCAACCTGGCCTGGGCTGCGGGCCAGACGGTCGCGGCCTCGGCCAGCGGCGTCATCGCGCAGGCGACGACCGACTTCGTGCCCTACGCCATGCTGGCGGCCACCTGCCTGGTCACGTTCATCGGCCTGAGACGCCGCGCGACACCACCGGCCGAGCGCTAAGGTCGCGGTGCAACTGAGAGGATGGCGCGAGACCCGCGCGTTCCGGCTGTGCCGCTGAGAGGTGCCCATGGCGAGCCCGCTCTTCCCGACATCGCTTGTCGGCAGTTACCCGCAGCCGGACTGGCTGATCGACCGGGCCCGGCTGGCCGGCCGGTTCCCGCCCAGGGTCAGGGCCCGCGAGCTGTGGCGCGTCGATCCGGAGTACCTGGAGCAGGCGCAGCGGGACGCGACCAGGCTGGCCATCGCCGACCAGCTCGAGGCCGGGCTCGACATCATCACCGATGGCGAGATCGCCAGGGAGAGCTACTCCAACGCCTTCGCCACGGCGCTCGACGGCGTCGACATCGACAATCCGGGAACCGCGCTCGACCGCAGCGGGCACCCCAACCCGGTGCCCAGGATCGTCGGCCCGATCAGCCGGCGGCACCCCGTCGGACTGGCCGCCCTGGCGTTCCTGCGCGCTCAGGCGGGCGAGGGAAAGGCCGTCAAGGCGACCGTTCCCGGCCCGTTCACGATGGCGCAGCAGGCTCAGAACGACTACTACCCCTCGGTCGAGGCGGCCGCCTACGGCTACGCCGAAGCGGTGCGCGACGAGATCATGGACCTGTTCGCCGCGGGCGCCGACATCGTCCAGGTCGACGAGCCCTACCTGCAGGCCAGGCCGGAAGCGGCGCGCGAGTTCGGGGTCGGCGTACTGAACGCCGCGCTGGACGGCATTGCCGGCCTGACGGCGGTGCACCTGTGCTTCGGCTACGCGGCGATCATCCACGAACGGCCGAGCGGATACTCGTTCCTGCCCGAGCTGGCCGGCGCGGTGGCGAGCCAGATCTCGATCGAGACGGCGCAGTCGGAGCTGGACTGCGGGGTGCTCGCCGGGCTGGCCGATGCGGGCAAGACCATCATCCTCGGGGTACTGAACCTCGGCGATCCGGCCGTCGAGACCGCCGAGGCGGTAGCCGACCGGGTCAGGCGGGCACTGCCCTACGTGCCGGCCGGGCAGCTCGTGCTCGCGCCCGACTGCGGGATGAAGTACCTGCCCCGCGAGTCCGCGCTCGGCAAGCTGAGGGCGATGACCGCTGCCGCCGCCAAGCTCCGCGCCGAGCAGCACTGACCCGGACAACAGCGCACCCGGCCGCGGTCAGCAAGAACCCGTCAAGCCGGACTCGCCACCTCGATGCCCACGTGACGCGCGGCGTCAGCGAGTCGTTTGTCGTACACGAGCATCGCCATGATGCCCGGTACTTCCTGAGCGCTGGCCAGATGGATCGCGTCCAACGCGCGCAACTGGGGATCGGCCAGCATCGCGGCTCGGTCCAGGACCGACTCGCTCACCGGAATCTGCGCGATCACTGACAGCACCGCGCGCAGGTGCGGCAAGACGGCCGGATCATTGCGCAGCAGCGCTCGGCGCGCCTCCGTGCGAATGAGCGCCGAGCTAACGAGATCGGCCGGATGCCGCGCCAGCCACGTGCGCAACGGCATGCTCTCGGTTTCCGGATGCACCAGCTTGAACAGGGCTGACGTGTCGATATAGATCACAGGCGATCGCCTCGGATGTCGTCAAGATCCGCTGCGGAGTCTCTGAGGTCGCCGGTCGGAGCCTGGATCGACAACAGCGCCTCCGAGCCACCAGGCAGCTGCGGCGGCAACACAGCGCCTTGGGCGATCAGGCCGCGCAGCTGCGGCGAGTACGCCTGCGGCGGCGTAATGATCCCGACCACCTTGCCGCGATTCGTGACGACGATCGTCTCGCCTCGGCTGGTTCGCTCGAATACCTCCGACGTGTTGCGCGTCACTTCGCGCACGCCCATCGTCACTGTTGTCATAACAAAATGTTAGTACATCAATAAGCCTCGCGTGGGCATCGGCGCCGTAGAGCGGTGGTGTGTCCGGGCGAGCCGGGCACACCACCGCCTGTTCCTGCTCGTGACCGATCAGCCTCCAGCTGACGACGGCTGGGCGGTGGGCGAGGGCACTGGCGCCGGACTGGGCTCGCCGACCGGCGCCGGGTGGCGGGTGCGGCCGACCCAGAGCATGACCTGGCCGGGCGCCCAGGGATCGGCGGTGTAGACGTACCAGGACCGCGGTACCGCGGTTCCGGTGACCAGCTTGCCGATTCCTCGTGCCGTCGTGATGTGGAACTCCGCCGCCGTCACGTGCCTCCTGCGCAGCATCCTCAGCACCGCCGACACCCTCTTGCCGTTGATCCGCAGGCCGTGCAGCACCTCGCCGGGCGCAGTCGCCGACGCCGTCGACTCGTATCGCTCGCCAGGGCGCGCCGCCCGGCCGAAGACCAGGTCCGCCTGGCCGCGGAAGTCGACCGGCACCCGCAGCCCGACCGGGCACGCGCTGCCTCCGCCGCCGGTGAAGCACCTGCCCCTGGCGGTGATCACTTTGATCGCGCCGGTACCCGTGCCGCCGAAGTACACCACTGTGCCGACGATCGACGGCGAGACGGGCAGCAGCTTGAGCGAGACGTTCAGCCCGTGCGCCCTGAACTCGGCCCGGTACTTCCTCGGATCAGCGAGCGGATTGCGCACGATCACGTTGATGTACCGGCCGTGCCTGGTGAACGTGAGCGCCTCAGCCTTGGCGGGACCGATGTGCACCGGCCCGACCTTGTCGCCAGGACTGCCGAGCACCGTCACGACGAGGACGGCGGCAGCCAGGCCGGCCGCCAGCGGCGCGCCGACCAGCCAGCGACGCCGGATGCGGCGCGGGGCCTTCGTGGCCGGCTCTAGCCGATCGGCCGCGCTGGCGGTGATCCGGTCGGCCAGGTCGGCCCGGGTGCTCTGGCTCATCAGGGCGCCGGCGTCCGCGTCGGAGATGACGGCCAGCCGGGCAATTCTGTCGAGGTCGGTCACGGTGCTTCTCCATTCGCGATCGGGGCGAGCGACGGCCGCGGCTGGTCGTGCTGGCTGGCCAGCGCCGCGGCGAACCTGGAACGCGCGCGGTGCAGCCGGATCCGCGCGGCGTTCCTTGAGCAGCCGAGAACGCTCGCGATCCCGGCGCGGTCCAGGCCCTCCCAGGCCACCAGCGAGAGCAGCTCGCGGTCAGTCCCGGCCAGGCTCGCGAAAGCGGCCGCGATGCCAGCTAGCGAGCCGGTGTACTCCGGGTCCTGGCAGGTGACGGCCAGGTCGAGCCTGAGCCGGTCCGCTAGCTCGGATTTCCTTCGCTCCCCGCGGTAATGATTCGCCAGCACCCGCCTGGCCACTCCGTACAGCCAGAGCCTGGCGTCCGCGCCGGACGGCACGTCGTCGAGCCGTCGCCACGCCGTGAGGAACGTCTCGGCGACGACGTCAGCAGCATCGTCGCCGTTGCTGGTCCGGCGCAGTGCGTAGCCGAGTATCGGGCCGCAGTTCACCGTGTAGATCGCCTCGAAGCGGCGGCGCCGCTCGTCCGGGTCGGCGGCAGGCGGATATCTCAAGGTTGCTCCCTTCGACACCTGCCACATGTCCGGACCACGCCGATCATTTCAGCGTGAGTCGCGAGCGCCGCGATCGCGGCCGCGCTGGCCGCTTGCGGGCCAGCCGCCACCCCGGCGCCAGCCCGCTGGGCTACGGGTACCGCGCGATTTCAGGGCAACCGATGGACGCGGTTCGCAGTCTCAGCAGACGTGAACGTTCACACCGCCGCTGCGCGGGATCATCGCCTTTCGACCCGGCAACGCGGAGCGAAGACGGCTCGCTGGCTGCCGTCCGCCGCAGCGGCGGCTACCGTGATCGTCTCCGTCGCGGCCTGCGGCTCCGCGGCCAGCCCGGCGGGTTCGTCACCGGGCCAGACCACGTCGGCCGCGGCGACGACACCGGTCACCTCGCCGCCGGCCAGCGCCCATAGCACCCCGGCCGGGTTCAGCGTCGTGTCGATGACGTTCGCCTCCGACGACGCCGGATTCGCCCTCGGCTCCGTCCGGTGCGGCACCGGACGGTGCGCCGCGCTGCTCGGCACGATCGACGGCGGCAGGCACTGGCGCCGCCTGACCGCGCCGACCAGGACGCTCGGCGGCGTCTACAGCACCTGCCAGCACGGCCGCCCGTGCGTGCAGGAGGTCCGGTTCGCCACCCCGCTCATCGGCTACGCGTTCTCGCCCGCCTTGCTGATGACCACCGACGGCGGGATGCACTGGCGGCTGCTGAAGACGACCGGCGTGACATCACTGGAGGCCGCCGGCGGCACCGTCGTGCGCGTCTCGGCCGGGTACGAGGGCTGCGCCGGCGGCCCCTACCGGGTCGAGTCCGCTGCCGACGGGAGCAACTCCTGGCTAGCCCTGGCCGCGCCCGCGATCGAGACGATCTGCCCGCCCCTGCTGTACCGCCAGGGCAGCCGGATCGTCCTGGCTGGCTACGGCAACGCGGCCGGCGGCGTCCGGGCCACGGCCCAGATCGACCGCTCCGCCGACGGCGGCAGGACCTGGCTGAACGGACCGGACAGCTGCGGCGGCAAGGACGGCTACGCCTCGACTGTCGCCCTCGCCCCGCCCAGCACCCTGGTCCTGCTCTGCAAGCACCAGATGCCCAGGCACGACGGCACCTTCGGCCCGGCCTGGATCCGCATCTCCACCGACGGCGGCGCTGCCTTCGGGGCCGATGAGCAGCTGCCGTCGCTGCCCGTCGCCAAGGGAACCATCACCGACTACCAGCTCGGCGCCGCCAGCCCGGCCCGCCTGCTGGCGGTGCAGACCGGCACCAGCGGCAGCCGCCTGCTGCGCTCCGGCGACGGCGGACGCTCCTGGACCACGTCCCTGCGGTTCCCCGGCGCCGGGACCGTTCTGCTGGTCGGATTCGAAGACCCGCAGACCGCTCGCGTGGCCCAGGGTGACACCGTCTGGACGACCCGCGACGGCGGCCAGACCTGGCGGGCCGACCACTTCACCGGCTAGCTAGTCCGGTTCAGCGGCCAGCTAGTCCGGCCGGTACGCTCGGCCCGTGCAGCCCGCGATCCGCGCCGCCCGGCCCGGCGATCTTCCCGCGGTTCTAGCCCTATGGCAGCAGGCTGAGGCTGAGCCCAGTCACACCGACAGAGCGCCTCCGCTTCACCGCCGGCTAGTTTCGCAGCGCGACATGAGCAAGGCACTCAGCGCGCTGACGACGGCATCCATCGTTCTTGCCTGCAGGAGAAATGCCGGAAATGGCAACCGCGGCTTAGTCCCCCAGTTCCGCCCGACGTCGAGTCACGTACTCCTCGAGCTCGGCCCGGATCCCGTCATCCATCGCCGGCTGCACGTACTCGTCGAGCTTCTTGGCCACGATCTCCGACGCCCGGGCGGTCGCGTCCTTGCCGCCCAGCTTGAGCCATCGTTCGTAGTTCGCGGTCGACGACAGCAGCGGCCGGTAGAAGCACTCCCTGAACCGCTCCATCGTGTGCTGGGCGCCGAGGAAGTGGCCGCCGTGGCCGACCTCCTCGTGCGCGCCGAACGCCAGCGACGCCTCGTCGATCTCCAGCGGCGTGAACTGCACCTGCAGCATCCGCAGCAGCTCGATGTCGACGATGAACTTCTCGTAGCACGAGACGAGACCGCCTTCGAGCCAGCCGGCCGAGTGCATCACCCAGTTGGCTCCGGCCAGGAACGTCGGCAGCATGGTCATCAGCGACTCGTAAGCGGCCTGGGCGTCGCAGGTCTGGCTGGAGGTCAGGCCGCCGCCGGTCCGGAACGGCAGTCCGTAATGGCGGGCCAGCTGGCCCGTGCAGAGCAGGCCGATCGCTGATTCCGGGGTACCGAAGCTCGGCGAGCCCGACTGCATGTCGATGTTGGACAGGAACGAGCCGAAGATGACGGGGCAGCCCGGCCGGATCAGCTGGGCCAGCGCGATTCCGGACAGGGCCTCGGCCAGCTGCTGGGCCAGCGCGGACGGAATCGACACCGGCGACATCGCGCCCATCAGCAGGAACGGGGTCAGCACGACCGGCTGGTTCGCGGCGCAGTACTCGAACTGCGCGTCCAGCATGCGGTCGTCCCAGCGCAGCGGCGAGTTGCAGTTGATCAGCGAGATCGTCGCCGGGGTGGCCTCAATGGACGCCCTGCCCTTTCCCCCGGCGCCGCCGAACAGGATCTCGGTCATCTTGATGGTGTCCGCCGCGTTCGGGCCGGAGACGACGTTGCCCATATAGATCTTGTCGGTCAGGGTCTGCAGCGCGTAGATCATGTCCAGGTGCCGGGAATCCAGCGGCGCGTCGTTCGGCTCGCAGATCACCCCGCCGGCCGAGTCGAGCTCGCCGAACGACTGGGACAGCATCGCGAGCTTGCGGAAGTCGTCCAGCGACGCGTCCCTGCGGACCTCGCCCTCCCGCACGAAAGGCGACCCGTAGACGGCGCCGAACGCCATCTGATCCCCGCCAATGTGCACGTTGTTCGCCGGGTTCCTGGCCTGGACGTCGAATTCCGCCGGCGCCTTGGCGACCTGCTCGAGCACGAAGTCGGGGTCGAGCCTGACGACCTCCCCGTCGACCAGCTGGCCGGCCTTGCGGAACAGCTCGGTGGCCTCCGGCTTGGCGAACTGGATGCCGATCTCGGTCACGATCCGCCGCCAGCCCTTGTCCAGGACGGCGACCGCGTCCGGGGAAAGGATCTCGTAACGCGGCATCCGGTTGCGGAACATGGCCACCTCGGTTCGGTGCGGGGACGGGCTCAGGGGGCGGGCGCGGCGGGCTCGGGCCCGGACGGCTAGGGATAGCTAGGGACAGTCTTGACCGTTATAGCCGGGAAATCTAGACTCACATAGTAGAACTAGGTTCCGGAATATGGAACTCCCTCCGGAAGGACGAGACGGATATCCGTGAGCAGCCCAAACGGGACCCAGGCCATTGACCGGGCGGCCATGCTGCTGGCCCAGGTCGTGCATGGATCTGAGCCCGTCAGCTTCACCGAGCTGACCGCTGCGTGCGGACTGGCCAAGTCGACGACGTCACGGCTGCTGATGGCACTGGAGCGGCATCAGCTGGTCAGGCGCGACAGCGACGGACGATTCTGGCCCGGCGAGCTTTTCGTCAGGTACGCCTGGCGCGGAACGGCCGGAGCCCATCTGGTCGCCGTCGCGCAGCCGTTCCTCGATCAGCTGGGCGAGCAGACCTCGGAGACGATCAATCTCGGCGTCGCCACCGGCGGCACCGGCGGGGGCCAGGCGGGCCGCGATCGAGCGGCCGGCCCGGCTAACGCGGGCGTCACTGCCCGCGCGGGCGGGGGCGGCGCGGGCAGTGACGTCAGCGACATGATGGTGAGGCAGATCGCCCAGGTGAACAGCCGGTACCTGATCGGCGGCACCAACTGGGTCGGTCTCGCCGTGCCGCTGCACTGTTCCGCGCTCGGCAAGGTGCTGCTCGCGTTCGGCGGCGCCGCGATGCCGTCCGAGCCGTTCGAGGCCCGGACGCCGCGCACGATCACGACTCGCGCGGCGCTCGCCGCCGAGCTTGGCACGGTCCGCGATCGCGGCTTCGCGGTGACCGACGAGGAACTTGAGCCTGGCCTGGTGGCCGTCGCGGCCCCGGTGTTCGCGGGCGGCCTGACGGCCATTGCCGCTGTCTCGGTCTCTGCGCCGGCCTCGAGACTGACCGCCGACCTGATTCCCGCCACGGCCGCCCGCTGCGTCGCGGTGGCCAGCGCCTTGTCAGCCACGCTCGGCAGTCCGCCCGGGCTGGACCGGAGCCGCGGCAGCACCGCCGCATGAATGTCCGCCCCCGGCCGGCCGCCAGCCGGGCGCACCGACCGACCGGGCGATCCCGCGGCAGCGGAACAGCCATTCAGATAGAAGGTACGCAATGACCAATGACGAGCTGCTCCGCCAGCTATACGACTACACGCTGGTCGGCAACGCCCCCGCGGTACTTGAGCTCACCAACTCGGGGCTGCAGGCGGGCATGGGCCCGGAGACCCTGCTCTACGAGGCGCTGATCCCGTCGCTGGAGGAAGTCGGCGCGCGGTTCGAGCGCGGCGACTTCTTCGTCCCCGAGATGCTCATCGCCGGCAAGGCGATGGCCGGCGCGCTCGAGGTGCTCCGCCCGCTGCTCGCCGAGACGGGCGCCGAGTCGATCGGCACCGTGGTGATCGGAACGGTCAAGGGTGACGTCCACGACATCGGCAAGAACCTGGTGAACATCATGTTCGAGGGTGCGGGGTTCCAGGTCATCGACCTCGGCGTCCAGGTCGCGCCGGAGAAGTTCGTCGAGGCGGTCGCCGAGCACAAGCCGGACATCGTCGGATTCTCGGCCTTCCTGACGACCACGATGCCGATGTTCAAGGCCAATATCAACGCGCTGACCAAGGCTGGCCTGCGAGACAAGGTGGCGGTCATGGTCGGCGGCGCGCCGGTCACCCAGGAGTACGCGGACGTGGTCGGTGCCGACGGCTACGCCGCCGACGCTTCCGCCGCCGTGGTCAAGGCCAAGCAGCTGATCGCCGGCCGCCGCGCAGCGGCACTGTCGGCCTGAACCC
>JADGPC010000529.1 GCA_017882645.1 Streptosporangiales bacterium
GGCAGCTCCGTGGTCGCCTCGGTTGCGCTGCTGTCGGTGCTCGAAGCCGGCGAGCCGGGATCGGCACCGGCCGGCGAGCTGCTGGCCGACCTGGCCGCCGGGACCACCACCGCGGCGCTCGGCGTTCCGTTCGCCTCGATGCCCGGAGTCAGGCCCGAGCCGACGGTGCGGATCGGGCCCGCCGCCGAGGGCGACGCGGACGGGATATACCGGCTCTCCGGCTCGGTCGCCGGCGTAGCCGACGCGCTGCCGGCCGACGTGCTGATCGTCCCGGCCGACGGCGTTCCGCACGGGCTGTTCCTGGTCCGCGCGGACGATCCTGGCGTGCGGCTGACGCCGGTGGTCTCGCTGGACATGACCAGGCAGCTCGGTGACCTGTCGCTCGACAACGCGACGGCCAGGCGGATCGCCGCCGGACCGCAGGCCGAGCTGGCCGTGGCGGCCGCGCTCCTGGCGGGCGCCGCGATGCTGGCGTCCGAGCAGGTCGGCCTGGCCGAGCGCGCCCTGGAGATCACGCTCGCCTACGTCAAGCAGCGGTACCAGTTCGCGCGTCCGGTCGGCTCGTTCCAGGCCGTCAAGCACCGGCTGGCTGACCTGTGGGTCGCGGTGACCCAGGCGAGGGCGGCCGCCAGGTACGCGGCGGCCTGCCTCGCCGAGCGCGACCCTGACGCGCCGCTCGCCGTGGCGCTGGCCAAGGCGGTCTGCTCGGACACGGCCGTGCTGGCCGGCCAGGAGATGATCCAGCTGCACGGCGGCATCGGCTTCACCTGGGACCACCCGGCGCACCTGTACCTCAAGCGGGCCAAGAGCTCGTCGATCGGCTTCGGCACGGCCGACCGGCACCGCGGCTCGCTGGCCGCCCTAGCCGACCTGCCGCCCGCGCTGGCCTAGGCTCCGGCGGGGGTCAGCCCCGCCGTCGGAGCGATCCAGGATGGCGCCCCCGTCCACAGCGGTGTTTCCCCAGAAAATGCCGTACTGCGTTCCAGCGTGGCGCGGTTGCCCGCGATGATCAGGTGGCATTCCCCCGAATGCGGTGACCGCCGTATTTCGAATTCCGCCAGGCAAAATGAAAATGCCGCGGAACTGGCCACACATTTAGCACTGGCTAATGACCGCGGAATGCTTCTTCGAGCCACCATGAGCCGTGGTCGGAGGTGACTTTGGCGTCGATCAGCAGCGGCCGGTCACGCGGGCCGTCCAGCCATTCGCGTACGTTGGCCAGATCGGCCACCTGACGTACCTTAACGGCCGCGAAACCGAACCCCCGGGCGATCTTCGCGATGTTGACAGGCGGGAACCTGACCGTGTCCAGCGGATAGCCGTCCGGGCCGAAGTGATGTACTTCGGCGCCGTAGGCCTCGTCGTCGTAGACGACGACGACCATCGGCAGCCGCAGCCTGACGACGGTCTCGAGTTCGCTGACCCCCATCAGCGCGCCGCCATCGCCGAGCGCGGCGACGACGAGCCGGTCCGGCCGCGCGATCGCCGCGCCGATGGCCGAGGCCAGTCCGAGCCCGATCGACTGGTAGGCCTGCGTGAAGCAGAAGCCGTCAGCGTCCGGCACCGACAGGAACATGCTCGGGTAGCCCATGAAGTTGCCGGAGTCGATGGCGACCGTCCGCTCGGCGGGCAGCAGGTCGTCCAGCGCGATCGACAGGGTCCGCGGGTCAATCCGGCGGCCGTCGCTCTCGTCGGCGTAGGGGACGTCGCGCCATCGGACCTCGCTGTCGATCCGCTTCCTGATTTCCTCGGACCGGTAGCCGGGCGCCCGGCTATCGCCCCATGCCGCCGCGACCTCATCGGCCACGGCCGCGACGTCCCCGGTCACCCCGAGGTCGACCGGCCGGTGCGCGCCGAGGGCGTCCGCCTCGATGTCGACCTGGGCCACCGTGGTTCCCGGCGTGAGCAGCGCACCATGCCGCATTGTCCACATGTGGAGCGAGCAGCCCCAGCCGACCACCAGGTCGGCGCCGCGAATCAGTTCCGCGGCCAGCGGCGAGGCGAAGCCGCCGCTGACGTCGAGGTCCCACGGGCTGCCGCGGAACAGTCCCTTGGCGGCGGCGGAGGTGGCCAGCAGCGCGCCGCAGGCATCGGCCAGCCGCTCCAAGTCGGCGCGGGCACCGGAATGCCTGGCCCCGCGCCCGGCGATGAAGACCGGCCGCTGCGCCGCCCGGATCGCCTCGGCCAGCCGGGCCGCCGAGCCGGGGCCCTCGGCCTGGCGCAGCAGCGCGGCGCGAGGTCCGGGCCCGGCCGCCTTGCGCCCGGCCGGAGCGCCCCTGACCTGGGCCGCCCGGGCGGCGGCGAGCCGCTCGGCGGCCGGCGGCGGGCAGTCCCCGGCCTGGACGTCGAGCGGCAGGGCCAGGATCACGGTCCGCCGGTCTTGCACCGCTGTCTGGTACGCCCGCACCGTGTCGTCGACGGCGAAATCGGGCGAGTGCAGCCGCGCGGGCACTGCCCCCACGGCTTTGGCCAGGCCCGCCACGTCGATCCTGAAATTGGACCTGATCGTGCTGGCGGCGACATCGGCCGCCAGCACGATCAGCGGCGTGCGGCTCTTCGCCGCCTCAGTGATGGCTGTCATCGCGTTGGTCAGCCCCGGGCCCTGGTGCACCGACACGATGCCCGGCCGGCCCGTGATCCTGGCCCAGCCGTCGGCCATGCTGGCCGCGCCGCACTCGTGCCTGGCCGGCACGAACCGCGCGCCGCGGGCGACCAGCGCGTTGGTCACATGGAAATTGCCGCTCCCGACGACCCCGAAGACGGTGTCGGCGCCAAGGTCGGCGAGAACGGCGGCGACAGCGTCACTGACCAGCATCAGGAGCGCTCGACCAGGGCGAGTGCCCGGCACGGGCTGCCCGAGCCGCCGACGATCGGCAGCGGGCCAGCGATCACGACCGCGCCCGTGGCCGGCAGCCGGGCCAGGTTCTGCAGCTGGGTCAGCCCGTACTTCCCGGCGCCGAGCAGCATCGAGTGGCACGGGAAGGGCGGGTCGAACGAGTGCGCGGTGCCCGCGTCGGTGCCCACCGTCTCCGTGCCGAAGCCCATGATCGGCGCGTGCCCGGCCAGCCAGCGGGCGCACTCGACCGAGACGCCAGGGGTGTGCGGCCCGGTCTCGTTCGCGTTCAGGAACTGCTCCTGGCTGCCCGAGCGAACGTCCCACCCGGTCCGGTAGAGCATCCAGCCGCCTTCGGGCAGCGACCCGTGCTCGCCCTCCCACTTCTTGATGTGGTCAATCTCGAGCAGGAAGTCCGGGTCAGCGGCGGCCTCGGCGCTGAAGTCCAGCACGACGGCCGGGGCGATCAGCTGGCTGGCCGGAACCTGCGCGACGTCGAGGCCCTCACGCCCGGTCACCCAGTGCACCGGCGCGTCGAAGTGGGTCCCGGTGTGCTCGCCGGTGGTGATGTTGTTCCAGTACCAGCCGGGACCCCGGTCGTCGTACCGGCTGATCTCCTGCAAGGACAGCGGGATGGTGTTCCCGAACGGCTCAGGCAGCTTGATCACCGGTGTGTCCGCGCTCAGCGGGGCGGTGAGGTCGATCACCTCGATGGAGCTCAGGCGCAGCGCGGCGACGAGCGCGTCAAGGACCGGCATGTGTTACCTCCCGAAGCATGGATCACCAGATTGACCGGTCACCAGCCTGCCGTAGTCCGCCCCGGCAGGGAAGGTCGATCTGTACAGTTCACCGCAGGATTGCGTTCGGGAGGTCAGTGATGGAATCGGTGGCCGGGGCGGGCGTGGTCGTCACGGGGGCTGGCAGCGGCATCGGCGCGGCGCTGGCGCGCCGGTTCGCGGCCGAGGGGGCCAGGGTCGTGCTCAATGACCTGAACGCCGCGGCGGTCACCGCGGTCGCGCAGTCGTGCGGCGGGGCGGTGGCGGTCCCAGGGGATGCGGCGACGCAGGACGGGGTCGCCGCGCTGATCGACGCCGCCCGCGCCGAGCTCGGCGAGATCGACCTGTACTGCGCGAACGCGGGGATCGCCAGGATCGGCGGCCCCGAGGCCAGCGAAGCCGACTGGGCCGACTCGTGGGACGTCAACGTCATGTCGCACGTCCGCGCCGCACGGCTGCTGCTGCCCAGGTGGCTGGAACGGGGGAGCGGGCACCTGATCTGCACGGTGTCGGCCGCCGGGCTGCTGGCGACGCCGGGATCGGCGCCGTACTCGGCCACCAAGCACGCGGCGCTGGCGTTCGCTGAGTGGCTGTCGCTCACGCACCAGCACCGCGGCCTGACCGTGCAGGCGATCTGCCCGATGGGCGTGCGGACCGGCATGTTCGACGGCAGCGACCCGATGATGGAGAAGTTGCTCGGCCCGGCCGCGATCATGCCGGAGGACGTGGCCAGCGCGGTGATGGAGGCGATCGCTGACGGCCGGTTCCTGATCTTGCCGCACCCGGAGGTCGGCGGCATGTACGCGGGCCGCGCCGCCGAGACCGACCGCTGGCTGGCCGGCATGAACAAGATCCAGCAGTTCCTCGAAGACGAGTCGGATCAGGCCACTAGGCCCGGGTCGGGCACCTGAGCCCGGCGCAGTGACCGCCTGGCAGCCGTCGCGGCGAGGCAGGCGAGTGCCACGGTGGGGAGAAAGATCAGGTTGGAAGGGGGCCTATTCAGGGCGCTTCCCACCTCGATGGCCCACACCGTCCATGGGTAAGCCGGGACGGCCAGGAGCAAGATCAGCCCCCGCGCGACTGGTGCCGGGATCGTGCGGGCTATTCCAGTCGCTATGGTTGCCACGATCACGGTCAAGACCACTGATGACGGGCGAGGCAGCCGGTATGACCAGCACTGGCACGGGATTGCTGGTCACAACCTCGGCCCAAGCCGGGAGCGTGAATCTGAACCAGTCATGTGCTACCTGGTAGCACATGACCATGACGGGGAGCGCGACGCTGTAGATGGTGAGCGCGTCGCGCCAGCCGATATCGAGAAACCCGGTCCTGACCGACCGCAGCCTGGTCTGCAAGCCACCTCTGACCAGGTCGAAGGACTCCGCGAGCCGCGGGTGCTGCTGGCCGTCAGGTGCCGACGCCAGCAGGACACCGATCATTTCCTCGCCGTATGTGCGCCGGTGCCGGGCCGGATACCAGGCCAGCAGCCGCCGGTAGTGGCGCTCGAGGCGCGACATCTCGCTCATGTGGTGCCTCCGGCGAGCCGCCGGGTGGCGACGCGGGCGTTGGCGCGCAGCCGCTCGGCCTCCGCCGCCAGCAGTCGCGCGCCCGCCGGAGTCAGCCGGTAGTAGCGGCGGAGCCGGCCGTCGACGATTTCCTCCCGGTCGACGTCGACGGCGCCCTCGCCGGTGAGCCGATCCAGCGCCGCGTAGAGGGTTCCGGCCCTGAGCTTGACGCGGCC
This sequence comes from Streptosporangiales bacterium, assembly GCA_017882645.1. GTDB lineage: Bacteria > Actinomycetota > Actinomycetes > Streptosporangiales > Streptosporangiaceae > Chersky-822. The sequence continues at coordinate 5,351 of JADGPC010000529.1, forward strand.
GTCCGAGATTACGGCCACGTCGGTCATGATCCCGTAACCGTGCTGAGCACCAGCGGCGAGCGCGGTGAGGATCAGAAACGTCGGCTCCTGGAGAACCTGCTTAGTCATACCGTATTTATATACCGACCATCGTACTATCGCAAAGAAGCCGCGGGCCTGGGGGCACGA
>JADGPC010000097.1 GCA_017882645.1 Streptosporangiales bacterium
CCGGTCCTCGGCCTCGATATCGCCGACCCTGAAGTACTTCGCCAGCCAGTCCGCCGGGCCGGCCGCGCGGAACGAGGCCGCGCTGGGTACCAGGCTGATCTGGCAGCCGCAGAGGTCGCGGACCAGGTGCATCATCTCCGGCAGCTGCGAGCAGGCGTGCGCCCGGCCGGTGTACAGGAGGGCCTGGTTGGGCATCAGCAGGCCGCCTGGGCTCTCCTGCGCCAGCTCGATCGACGCGGTCAGGTGCGCGGCGATGCCCTCCCGGTAACACGCCAGCTGCGCGATCTTCTCCCGCACGCCCTGGTGCATCTTCACCCCGGTCTGCTGGGCGTTGGCGTAGGCCAGGCCGAGCAGGAGGTCGGCCAGCCGCAGGTGCCGCTGGACGAAGGAGTACATGCTGTAACGGTGCAGCGTCGCCCGGATGAAGGAGGCGGCCCTGGTGTGCCGGTAGAAGAAGACGTTCTCCCACGGGATCTCGACGTCATCGAAGATGATCATGGTGTCAACCTCGTCGAAGCGGTTGCTGAGCGGGTAGTCATCCGTGCTCTGCCGTCCCGCGAAGCCCGACCGGCAGATGTGCCTGATCCCGGGCGCTCCCATGTCGGCGATGAAGCCGACGGCGTACTCCGACAGGGTGTCGTTGCCCCAGTCGCCGATGGTCGGCTTGACGAAGGCCTGGTTCGCGTAGGCGGCGGCGGTCTCGAACTTCGCGCCGCGGACCACGATGCCGCTGTCGGTCTCGCGGACGACGTGCAGCAGAACGTCGGGATCCTGGTCGCGCGGGTGCCTGCTGCGATCGCCCTTGGGGTCCGTGTTGGCTGAGACGTGGAACGGATCAAGCAGCGCGGCGCGGCGGACGTGATCGCGGATGTTCGCGGAGAAGCTCGGGTCGATCTCGTTGAGCACATCCTGGCCGTCATAAAGCGACCACATCTCACCGACGGTCTCGTCGCCGACGCGGGTGACCACGCCGCCGACGTCGTCGAAAACGGCCTCGACGGCCGCGTGCTTGGCGTGCCAGTCCTGCCTGCTCACGGGCGGCTTGCCGCCGATCGCGCACAGCTCGCCGGTCTCCTCGTCGGCATACGTCATGATCGCGGCGCTGCCGCCTGCGTGCGCGAGGTCGTAGATCCGCGCGCGCACGTCGACGATCGGCTTGAAGGCCGGGTGCGTGCTGACGTCGTTTACTCGCTCGCCGTCGATCCACACCTCGCGGCCGTCCGTGATGGATTCCCTGTACTCCTTGCCGGTCCTGATCATGATGCTTCCCTCGCGTTGCCAGTGGTCATCGGTTTTCGGAGCCGGATCCGTGCAGCTGGGTGACCTCGCGCCGGAACGGCACGACGTCGCCGCCTGGCAGCTCGGTGTCGAACTCCTCCGCGTACCGGCGACCGGACCAGACGGCGGCCGCGATGGTTCCCGGGGCCCAGGCGTCGCCGATGGCGCGGACCGACGTGATCTGGCCCTGCTCCTTGCGGGCCAGCAGCTGCTGGAAGAGCTCATCCTCGGGCAGCCTGGCCGTCACCATGACGACGCTGTCCGCCGCGACCTCGCCGGGCTGGCCGGTGTAGACGTTCGCCACCGTTACCTGGCCGTCCCCGACGGCGGTCAGCGCCGCGCTGGTCCGAATGGCAACTCCGGCCAGCAGCAGACGGCGCTGGATCTTGTCGACCTCCATCGTGTTGACCGTCCAGGCCGATGCCTGTGCCGCGGGCGTGACCAGCTCGACCTCGAAGCCCTCGCCGCGCAGCAGTTCCGCGAGGACGCCGCCCAGGTAGTAGTGGTCGTCGTCGTACACGACCACGCGGGGACCCCGCGGCCGCCGCCCGGCCATCAGGTCGTCGGGGGTGAGCACGTCGGCGCCGGGGTCGGCGAGCAGGGGCTGGGTGTGCCAGCGGGCGACGCCGTCACGCCGCCACGTCGCGCCGGTGGCGACGGCGACGTGCTGGAACTCGAAGCCGACGATGTCGTCGGCGCTCATCCGGCTCTCGCGGTAGACCTCGACGTTGGGCAGCGCCTCGATCGCCTGCTGCCGGTAGTCCAGGACCCGCACCCAGGAGGCCAGGCCGGGCAGCCTCGCCTCGCGGGCGACGCGGCCGCCGAGATCGCGTCCGGCCTCCGTCAGCACGACGTCGTAGCCGCGCACGCCGAGGGCACGCGCCGCCTCAAGCCCGGCGGGGCCCGAGCCGATAACCAGAATCCGCGAGCCGGATCCGCGTGCCCGGATCCGCTCGGGATGCCAGCCGCGGCGGAACTCCTCGCCCATGCTCGGGTTCTGGGTGCACCGGATCGGCGACATCGTGAAGTCGCCGGAGACGCAGACGTTGCAGCCGATGCACTCGCGGATCGTCTCCAGCCTGCCGGTGCGGATCTTCTCCGGCAGGAACGGGTCGGCGATCGAGGGGCGGGCGGCGCCGATGAGGTCGAGTACGCCGCTCTTCACCTGGCGGACCATCAGGTCCGGTGACGTGAACCGGCCGACTCCGACGACCGGCTTGCTGGTCAGCTTCTTGAGCCCGGCGACGTACTTTTCCTGCTCGCCTTCCGGGCCGAACCGGGACGTCGTCGAGTCGACGTCCCAGCTGCCGCGGACGAAATCCCACAGGTCGGGCAGCTCGCCGAGTTCGCCCAGGATCTCCTCGATGTGGCCGCGGCTGATCCCGGCCCCGGCGAGCCCCTCCTCCACGCTGATCCGGCAGGCCACGGCGACGCGGCCGTCGGCGACTTCCAGGGTGTCCTCGAGGATCTCGCGCAGCAGCCGCATCCGGTTGCGGGTGCTTCCGCCGTACTCGTCGGTGCGCTGATTGAACCTCGGTGACAGGAAGTACTCGATGCCGCCGAAGGAGTGCCCGGCGTAGACATAGACGAGGTCGTAGCCGGCCGTCATCGACCTGGCCACGGCGTTGCGGTGCCAGCGGCGCAGGTCGGCGATGTCCTGCTTGGTCATCATCCTGGCCTGGACCGGGTGGTAGCCGAAGGTGGCCACCGGCAGGTGATGCGGGCCAAGCGGGATCTCCCGGCTGTAGAGGTTCGGCGCGTTCATGCCGTTGTGCGCCAGCTCGATCCCGGCCAGCGCGCCGCCCTCGTGGATCGCCGCAGCGATCCTGGCCAGTGACGGCAGGTCCTCGTCGTCCCAGATCCGCAGCTCGATGAAGGGCGTGATGTCCGAGGTCGGATGGATCTCGACCTGCTCGGTGCACACCACCGCCCAGCCGCCTTCGGCCTTGACCTTGCGCATCGCCGCCTGGGCGCTCGGGTCGCGGTAGCCCATGCCGTTGCAGTGCGGTACCTGGAAGAACCGGTTCCTGGTGACCAGCGGACCGATGGCGACCGGCTCGAAGAGGACGTCGTACGGTGCAGGCGGCGCGCTCGCCTCTGGATCAGCCATGACTGCTGCCGCCTTTCTTTGCGGTTGAGAGCAAGATATGCTGGAGGCCGGGACATGTCCAGCGGGCAGGCCCAGGCACAGGCCCAGCCCCTGGCGCGGCTGCGACCCGAAAGGCGGCGGATGGCGCGCACGAAGGACCAGGCCGCTCGCCGGCTGCAGCTGGTGTCCGCCACGATCGAGCTCATCGCCGACCACGGGATCGAGAAGCTCACCCTCGCGGCGATCGCCGAGCGCGTCGGTGTCTCGCACCGCCTGGTCGCCTACTACTACGCGGACCTGGAGTCCCTGGTGCACGAGGCCTACGAGGCCGCCGCCGAGCGCTACTACTGGGCGCGCCTCCGGGCGCTGGACGAGACCGCCGAACCGGCGCAGCGGCTTTCGCAGCTGATCCGCTCAGGCCTGCCCAGGCAGCAGGACCGCCGGCTGAGCCAGGTGCTCAACGAGCTGAGTGTCAGCGCCAGCCGCAGCCAGGCCCATGCCGAGCTGATGAGCCGGCTCTTCGACCGCGAGGTCTCGCTCTACCTCTGCGTCCTGCAGGACGGTCAGGCTGGCGGGGCGTTCCGGCTCACCCAGCCGACCCTGACCATCGCGCGCAATCTTGTCGCCCTGGAGGATGCCTACGGCTTCCAGCTGCTCGCGAAATCCTCCTCGGTCGACGCGGCCGCCGCGCTGGACGCGCTCGCCGGCTATGCCAGGACCGTGACGACGATGCCGGATGATGACGTTCCGCCAGGACGCATTTAATGTCGAGATGGCGGCAGGCATAGCCGGTGCGGGGTTTCTGGCCGGCCCGGCTGACCGTTCGGCCCCGAGCGAGGAGAAACGTTTCATGGTCCACGACATCGCAGGCGACAGCAGGCTCGATCCGAGGATCAAGGCGATTCTGGCTGGCCTGGCTCTGGAAGCCTCGGGCGACGTCGACAGCCGTGATCGGCTGCTCGCCGAGGCGAACTCCGAGGAGGCGCGCCGGGAGGCCGAGCAGTTCCGCGGGTTCATGGAGATGTGCGACCCGGAGGAGGCGGCGCCCTCCGCCGGCTTGCGCGTGCACACGGAGAAGGTCGTGTCTCAGCCCGACGGGAACACGATCAACCTGCAGGTCATCCGGCGCGACAGCGACGAGACACTACCTTGCGTCTACTACATCCACGGTGGTGGCATGGCGTCGCTGTCGTGCTA
>JADGPC010000530.1 GCA_017882645.1 Streptosporangiales bacterium
CGAGCGAGTTACCGGTCAGCGCGGCCGAGACCCGCGCGATCAGCGGGGTCAGCGCGGGCTGGTCGACGTAGCCGAAGGCCAGGTGCTTTCCGGCGGCGAGGAAGTACAGCTCGTCCCGCACGTAGCCGTAGCGGCCGCTGAAGGCCAGCTCGAGCAGGAAGGCGCCGATGGCGATCAGGGCGATGCCGCGTCCGGGGTGTGGCGGCGAGGGTTCGGTTCGGGCCGGAGCGTCCAGGTCAGTGATTGCGTTCATGCGGTCATCGTGGCCGCGCGGACGGCCGGTTCGCTTCGGGCGCGGTGCTGATTCGCCGGCTACGCCGACAGGCGGGCAGCGGCGGGCCAGCCGTGCTGGCCTTCCTCCTTACGGCCGGCCGGCGGGCTCAGCCTCTCGGGCGATCCCCGGCTGTCGCGGCGGACATACGATCGGGGCGTGAAAAGGCCGACGGTGCTGGACGTCGCGGGCCTGCGGGTGCTGACTGCCGCGGGCCCGCGCGGGCTGACAGCCCGGGTGGCCGCGCTGCCGCAGCGGCGTCAGGAGCTGATCGGCGATGCCGGCCTCGCGATCGCCCTGGCCGCCGTGAATGTCGTCGCGCTGCTGCCGTACCAGCACCTGCTTCATCCACTGTGGCTGGCCCTGGTCCTGGTGGCGGCGCAGGCGCTTCCGCTCGCGTGGCGCCGCGCGGATCCGGTCCGCGCCGGGTTCGTCATCGGCGCGGCCCGGGTGGCTTACGACCGGCTCCAGTTCGGCTTCGCGCCGTTCCCGCTCGGACCTGCGATCGCCTTCTACACGATCATCGACCGGTGCGGTCCTGCCTGGCGGCGGATCACCTGCCTGCTCGTGATCACCGGGGTCACGCTCTCGCAGCTGACGCCCGGGCACAGCGAGCCCTATGACGTCATGTTCCAGGCGTTCATCTTCAGCACCGCCTGGGCCGCTGGAGTGCTCAGCCGGACCAAGCGCGCGACCCTGCGGGCGGCCGAGACCAGGGCCGACCGCGCCGAGGCCGAGCTTGACCAGCAGTCGGCCCGCGCCGCCGCGGCCGAGCGCGCCAGAATCGCGCGCGAGCTGCACGACGTCGTGGCGCACCACGTCAGCCTGATGGCCGTTCAGGCGGAAGCGGCAAGCTCGCTGCTTCCGGCCCGGCCCGGCGACGCCCGGCGGTCGGTGGACATCATCAGCGACACGGCCAGGCAGGCCCTGACCGAGCTGCGCCGGCTGCTCGGCGTGCTGCGCGGGCCCGCCGAGCAGCCGGAGACCACGCCGTCCGTGACGCTCGCGGACCTCGGCACGGTGCTCGACCAGGTGCGCCACGCCGGCCTGCCGGTCGACCTGGACGTCGTCGGCGCGCCGTACCCGCTGGCGCCCAGCATCGACCTGACCGCGTACCGCATTGTCCAGGAGGCTCTGACGAACACGCTCCGGCATACCGCAGCGACCCGGGCCAGCGTCACGCTGAGCTACGAAGCTGGCTACCTCAGCATCGGCATCACCGATGGCGGCCCGCGCCGGGCGAGTACCGGGGCGGCAGGCAACGGCAGCGCGGCACGCCGCCGATCCGGCGCTGGCCCGGCTGGATCCGGGTTCGGCCTGGCCGGCATCGCGGAACGGGTGGCCTCGTGCGGCGGCAGCCTGACCGTCGGCCCGACCGCGGCGGACGGCTTCGCCGTCACCGCCAGGCTGCCGGCGATATGACGATCAGGGTCCTCGTCGTCGACGATCAGGAACTCGTCCGCGCCGGTTTCTGCGTGATCCTCGACACCGCGGACGGGATCGCTGTCGCGGGCGAGGCGGCGGACGGCGCGGCGGCCGTGGCGCAGGCGGCCGCGCTCCGGCCGGACGTCGTGCTGATGGACGTCCGCATGCCAGGCATGGACGGGCTCGAGGCGACCAGGCTGATCACCACCGGGTCAGCCGGCCCGCCGAGGGTCGTCATGCTCACGACCTTCGACCTCGACGACTACGTCTACCAGGCGCTGCGGGCCGGGGCGAGCGGCTTCCTGCTCAAGGACTCGCCCAGGGCCGACCTGATCGCAGCCGTCCGAGCCGCGGCGGCTGGCGACGCCCTGCTCGCGCCGTCGGTGACGCGCAGGCTGATCGAGGCGTTCGCCCGCCGCCCGCCTGAGGCCGCACCGTCGCCGGCCAGGCTGGCCAGCCTCACCGCCCGGGAGCGCGATGTGCTGCTCCTGCTCGCGCGCGGGCGCAGCAACGCGGAGATCGCGACGGCCTTGTTCGTCAGCGAGGCCACGGTAAAGACTCACGTCGGCAACCTGCTGGCCAAGCTCGGCCTGCGCGACCGGGTGCAGGCCGTCATCCTCGCCTACGAGACCGGCATGGTGGTGCCGGGCGACCCGTCAGGCGGTTGCCGGATACCCTGACCATCCAGCGCCCGGTGGCCTCATCCGGTGCCTGCCTCGATCCGGGCGGCGCTCCTGGTGGCCTGCGGGTGACCGCCCTGCACCGCGGCCTGGCGCTCGGTCTCGGCGTTCAGCTCGCCCCCGAAAAGCACGGCCAGGCCGGTGAGGTAAAGCCAGAGCATCAGGATCACCACGCCGGCGAGCGCGCCGTAGGTCTTGGCGTACGAGCCGAACTTGGTCACGTAGAAGGAGAAGCCGAGCGAGGCGGCCACGAAGATCACCATGCCGATCAGGCCGCCGGGGCTGACCCACTGCCAGCGCGGCGACTCGCGGTTCGGCCCGATGAAGTAATACGCGGAGAACAGCAGCGAGACGAAGATGATCGTGACCAGCCACCGGGCCACGTTCCAGACAATCGCGAATGTGGTGGCGTGCAGCGACAGATGCCCTTCTATGGCCGTGCCGAGCGGCGCGCCGAAGACGATCAGGACGGCCGCGACGCCGCCCAGGACGAGCGTGGCCAGCATGAGCTGGATCGCGCGGGCCCGCTTGGCGAGGAACTTCCGGTCGCTCGGAACGTCATAGGCGATGTCGAGGGCGGTCTGCAGGGCCACCATGCCGCTCGACGCGCTCCACAGCGCGAGCACGACCGCGATGATGACGACGGTCAGCGAGCCGTGCGACGTCCGGCTGGTCGCGGAGTTGACCGCGCTGGTGAACACGGTCGACGCTCGGGGCGGTAGCGCCTTGTCCAGCACGCTGACCAGCCCGTGCACGGTGCCGCTGCCGAACTGGACCAGCGAGGCCACGCCGAGCAGGGCAATCAGGGCCGGAAACAGGGCGAGGAACCAGCTGTAGGCCAGGCTGCCCGCGGTCATCGTGCACCGGTCGGTCTTGAATTCCTTCAGCGTGCGGCGAAAGGTGGCTCCCCATCCCGAGCCGCCGATCTCCAGCGGCGTGCCCGGGCCGGGCGCACCCGCAACCTGCGGCGGTATGGCGCTGGCCTGCTGCTCGCGACGGCGGGCCTCCCGGCGGCTGCGTCGGCTCATCCTGTCCTCCAGATCGCGCCCTGGACCGTCTCGGCGGGCTCCCGCGTCGTCATCGCTGCGCCTTCTCCCGGATCTCCCTGACGTCGGCCTGCACGTTGCTGCCGGCCTGCTCGGACACCGGCGGCGTCGCCCGGGGCAGGCGGCCCGCCCCGGCCAGTCCCGCGCCGGCGGAGACGGCCAGCAGCGCGACGCCGACAATCAGGGCCGCCCGCCAGGCGGCGACGGCGCCGCTGACGAGCTGCGGCACAAGTTCGGATATGTCCTTGACCAGATCGCCCGCCGAGCGCTCGCCCGTGGACGGCGCTGGACCGTTCGCTTCGCTCACGCGCCACCTCCGTCCGCCCGCACTACCCGGTCACCGGCCCGGCTAACGCCAGGGCCGCCGCGAATACCAGGGGGTTCAAAAGCGGCCTTTGCGGTGTCACACTGCGAAGGTGTACGACTTCGACGTCCTGGTGATCGGCTCGGGCCCTGGCGGTCAGAAGGCAGCGATCGCCGCCGCCAAGCTGGGCCGCCGGGTCGCGATCATCGAGCGCACCGACATGATCGGCGGGGTGTGCCTGAACACTGGCACCATCCCGTCCAAGACGCTGCGCGAGGCCGTCATGTACCTGACCGGCGTGAACCAGCACGAGATGTACGGCCAGAGCTACCGGGTCAAGGACGAGATCACCATCGCCGACCTGGCCGCCAGGACGCATCATGTCGTCAGCCGCGAGATCGATGTCGTCCGCAGCCAGCTGTCCAGGAACCGGGTCGCGATCCTGACCGGGACCGGCTACTTCATCGATCCGCACGTGATCGAGGTCGACGATGGCGGCGGCCGGCTGCAGCGCGCGAGCGCGGAGGCGATCGTGATCGCCACTGGCACGCGTCCGGCCCGGCCTGCCACAGTGGAGTTCGACGACCGGACGATCATCGACTCGGACGGGATCGTGAATCTGGAGCGGGTGCCGCGGTCGATGGTCGTCGCCGGGGCCGGCGTGATCGGGATCGAGTACGCGTCGATGTTCGCCGCGCTCGGCACCAAGGTGACGGTCGTGGAGCAGCGCGACCGGATGCTGGAGTTCTGCGACATCGAGGTCGTGGAGGCGCTCAAGTACCACCTGCGCGATCTCGCGGTCACGTTCAGGTTCGGCGAGACGGTGGCCTCGGTCGAGTCACGGCCGGAAGGCGCGATCGCCACGCTGAAGAGCGGGAAGAAGATTCCCGCCGACACGGTCATGTACTCCGCTGGCCGGCAGGGCATGAGCGACGAGCTCAGGCTGGGTGACGCTGGCCTGGCGGCGGACAGCCGCGGCCGGATCGGGGTGGACGAGTTCTTCCGCACCGCGGTGCCGCACATCTACGCCGTGGGCGACGTGATCGGCTTCCCGGCTCTCGCCGCGACGTCCATGGAACAGGGCCGTCTGGCGGCCCATCACGCCTGCGGCGAGCCATTCTCCGCGACCGGGCAGACGCCGCCGATCGGCATCTACAGCCTGCCCGAGATCAGTTTCATCGGCCGGACCGAAGATCAGCTGACCGCCGATAGCGTGCCCTTCGAGGTCGGCGTTTCCCGGTACCGGGAACTCGCCCGCGGGCAGATCATCGGCGACTCGTATGGCGTGCTCAAACTGCTCGTGTCGCTGGCGGACCGGTCCCTGCTCGGCGTGCATGTCTTCGGCACCGGCGCGACCGAGCTTGTGCACATCGGCCAGGCCGTGATGGGATGCGGCGGCACGGTCGACTACCTGGTCGATGCCGTGTTCAACTACCCGACGCTGGCCGAGTCCTACAAGGTCGCGGCGCTGGACGCGACCAACAAGATGCGCGAGATCGCGCGGTTCTCCTGATCGGGAGGCCGAGCCCTTAGGGGTAATACCAGGGATCTTCCCGATGGTCCTGCCGCCTGCGGCGCCGCCAGTCTGAGGGCCATGAGTCCAACCATTGCCTCTGATCGAATGCAGGGACGTGCACCGGTCGTTCGGCCAGACCCCGGCGCTGCCCGGCGCCAGCGTGTCGGTAACGGACGGCGAGATCCTGGCCGTGATGGGCCCGAGCGGCTCGGGCAAGTCGACCCTGCTGCACTGCCTGGCCGGCATCCTCCGGCCAGACAGCGGCGAAGTCTGGTTCGACGGCCTGCGGGTGGACGACCTCAGTGACAAGAAGCGCTCGGTGCTCCGCCGCACGGCCTTCGGCTTCGTCTTCCAGTTCGGCCAGCTGGTACCCGAGCTGACCGCGGCGGACAACATCGCCATGCCGCTCGTGCTCAATCGCGCGCCTCGCGGGCGGGCCTACCGGCAGGCGGACTGGTGGCTGGAGCGGCTGGGCCTGGCCGACCTGGGCGGCCGGCGCACCGGGGAGCTTTCCGGCGGCCAGGCCCAGCGGGTGGCGATCGCCCGGGCCCTGGTCGCGCAGCCCCAGATCGTCTTCGCCGACGAGCCGACCGGGTCGCTTGACTCGGTGACCGGGCGGATGGTCATGGACCTGCTGACTGGCATCGCCAGGCAGGAGGGCACGACAGTCGTGCTGGTCACCCACGATCCGAACGTCGCGGCCTTCGCCGACCGCGAGGTCGTGGTCAGCGACGGCCGGGTCGCCGCGAGCGTCGGGGGGTCAGGTAATGGTGCGGCTCGGCCTGCGGCTGACCTTTCGCAGCGGCCGCGAAGCGCTGACCAGGCTGGTGGTGACCTCGGTCGCGGTCGCGGTCGGGGTCGCGATCATGCTCGCCGTCCTGGCCGACTTTCACGCCTTCGAGGTGACCGGCAGCCGGCCCGACTGGGAAGGAACCCAGGCGATGGCGGCCGGTCATCAGCCGCGAGCCGGGACCGAGCTGTGGAACTACAGCGACGAGGTCTTCAGGGGCCAGACCATCGAGCGGCTGGACGTGGCCGCGCTGGGGCGGCGGGCACCGGTGCCGCCCGGCATCTCCCGGCTGCCGGGCAGTACTACGCCTCGCCCGCCCTGGCGACGCTGATCCCCAGCGTGCCCCGTGACCAGCTGGGCGGGCGCTTTCCCGGGTCGCTGGCCGGCCGGATCGGCAGCGCGGCGCTGACCGGTCCTGATGAGCTGGTCATCTACGTCGGCGAGCCGGCCTCGGCGCTGGCCAGGCGGCCCGGCACGATCCAGGTCAACCAGATCGCGACGGCGCCAGGCAAGCAGGTCTGGCCGTCCTACTTCCGCGACGCCTTCGTGATCGGCGCGCTGGCCTTCCTGTTCCCCATCCTCATCCTGATCCGCACCGCGACGAAGCTCGCCTCCGCCCGCCGGGAAGAGCGGTACGCGGCCTTGCGGCTGGTCGGCGCGACCGTGCGCGACGTCAATGCGATCGCCTCGGTCGATGCGGTGGTCAGTGCCCTGTGCGGCGCCGCAGCGGGGATCGGCATCTTCTTGCTGGTGCAGCCTGCCCTGGCGGGGACCGCGATCACCAGTGCGGTGTACTTCCCGTCCGAGGTGACGCCGACGATCTGGGGGTATCTGGGCGTGCTCGTCGCCGTGCCTGCCGCCTCGGCGATCGCCTCGCTGCTGGCCCTGCGCCGGGTGCGGATCTCGCCGCTCGGCGTCAGCCGGCGCGTGTCGGTCCCGGCGCCGCATACCTGGCGGATCGTGCCGCTCGTCGCCGGCGTGGCTCTGTTCGTGGCCGGAATCCTGATCACCAACAACCAGAACATCGGCGCGCCGGCCTTTCCCGGCCTGCTCCTCATCATGACCGGGCTGATCGTGGCCGGCCCCTGGCTGACCTCGCGCGCCGCGCGGGTGCTGGCCAGGTTCAGCCGCGGAGCGTCACCGATCTTCGCGGCCAGGCGGCTCTCGGACAACCCGCAGGCCGCGTTCCGCTCGGTCAGCGGGCTGGTGCTGGCCGTCTTCCTCGGCACCGTTGTCGCGGCGCTGCTGCCTGCCGTCAACGCGACGACGGCCACGCCGAGCGCGAGAGCGCTGAGCAACGTCATCCTCGACGGGTTCACGGCCAGCCCGGTGTGCGGCAACGCCGTCAACTGCACCGGCTCGGGCCCCGGTGAGTTCGAGCCGGCCGCGTCGCCGCGGGCGCGGGAGACGGCGCTCAATGGCCTGCCGCCGGCGGCAGGCGACAGGCTGGTGGCGCAGCTCAGGGCGCTGCCCGGCGCGACGACGGTTCCGATCTACTCGCCGCCGCCGGGCGCGACGGCCGGCCAGGGCAGGCCTGGACCGGGGGCCTCGCCCGGTCCGCTCAGCGCGGTCGTCGGGTGCGCAGGCATGCGGGCACTGGGCGCGCTCGGCGAGTGAGCGGGTGCGCACCTTCCTGATCACCCATACCCGCCAGTCGGTCTCGGGCACCGCGCCGCGGACGTTCGGCGAGGCGGTCCAGGCCCGGCTGGGCGTGGCCACCACGGTGCAGCGACTGGTGGACATCGCGGTCGCGCTGACGCTCATCGTCGCGGGCTGCAGCCTGGCGGTCGCGGTGGGCGGCGGCCTGGTCGAGCGGAAGCGGCCGTTCACGATGCTGCGCCTGACCGGAACGCCGACGGCGACGCTGTACCGGGTCGCGGCGGCCGAGGCGGTCCTGCCGCTGGTGGCCGCGACCGTGGTAGCGGCGGGCACCGCCTACGGCATCTCGGTGCTCACGGTGGCGAAGATGGCACCCGCCGGCCCGCCCGTGCCGGACCTCGGTCACGTCTACTACCTGACGATGGGGGCCGGCCTGGTCATCTCGCTGCTCGTCATCGGGGCAACGCTGCCGCTGCTCGGCCGGATCACCGGACTGGACAACGTCAGGTTCGAGTAGGCGTCAGAACCGCACGTAGTCGTACTCGACCGGAAGATCGTTGATCCCGACCGGCGGCGGGGTCAGCCAGGACGCGAACTCGCCAGCCTCGTAGTGCGGCACCATCAGCTCCGCCACCCGGGCGCGGTCGGCGGCGGTCGGCAGCCAGCCGGCCGCCGACTCGCGCCATTCCGGCTCGCCGACCAGTTCGCCGGCCGGAGTGACGAAATGGCCCGCGAACGCGCCGACGCCGCGGTTGAAGCCCAGGTGGGGCAGCACGAGCCGCTGGTCGAGCCCGGCCTTCTCCAGCTCCGAGTTCCACTTCCGCAGGCCGCGCTCGCAGTCGGCCACGTACTCGTCGCGCAGATCCAGGTTGAGCGCGGTCAGCGCCGGCACGGCACGGGACGAGATGCTCCCGCCGGCCACCACCGGCACCTCGGCGGTCGCGCCGGTCAGCACGTGGTCGTCATGCCGCCTGGTCTCCATCCACCGGCCCTTCAGCCCGGCCGTGAAGTACGCCGCCGCGTTCGACGAGGTCTCCGAGCCGAACAGGTCAAGCGACAGCGAGTACTGCAGGTTCAGGTACTTCTGGATCACGGGCAGCGGGATCGCGCCGTAGCCCCAGATGTCCTCGGTCCCGCGCTCGGCCGTCAGCGCCGCGGTCCGCTGTACGACCCGCTGCACGCCGGTAGTGCCCACGAACATGTGATGCGCCTCCTCCCGGAGCATGAACTCGCAGGTGCGGGAGAGCGGATCGAAGCCGGACTCCTTCAGCGTCCCGAGCTGGTACTTGCCGTCCCGGTCAGTGAAGTAGGTGAACATGAAGAACGACAGCCAGTCGGTCGTCTCCTCGTTGAACGCCCCGAGGATCCGCGGGCGGTCCGGGTGCCCGGAGTGGCGGCGCAGCAGCTGCTCCGCCTCCTCCCGGCCGTCCCGGCCGAAGTAAGCGTGCAGCAGGTACACCATCGCCCACAGGTGCCTGCCTTCCTCGACGTTGACCTGGAACAGGTTGCGCAGGTCGTACAGGCTCGGCGCGGTCGCGCCGAGGTGGCGCTGCTGCTCGACCGAGGCCGGCTCGGTGTCACCCTGGACCACGATCAGCCGCCGCAGCTCGCTGCGGTACTCGCCGGGAACCTCCTGCCAGGCCGGCTCGCCCAGGTGCTGGCCGAACGGGATCTGCCGCGGCTCGCCGGCCCGCTCGGACAGGAAGATGCCCCACCGGTACTGCTCCATCGGGACCCTGGCCCAGCTGGCCCAGCCGTCCCGGCCGATCGCGACCGCGGTGCGCAGGTAAACGTCCCTGGTCGGCAGCGACGGGCCGAGCGCGGCCCACCAGTCGAGGAACCTGGGCTGCCACGACTCCAGGGCCCGCTGCAGCTTGCG
>JADGPC010000531.1 GCA_017882645.1 Streptosporangiales bacterium
GCTGCAGGTGCTGGTAGATGTCGTCCCGCATCGACTGCTCGAGGCCGGCCACCGCGGTCGCCTGGACCCAGCGCCTGATCATGTTCAGCGCGACCTCGGCGATGCCGAGCGCGATGGCGGCCACGCCGATCGGGATGAGCAGACCGTAGCCGTGCGAGCCGCCGTGCGGGCCTGACGATGCGGCGATCGGGCCGTCGATCGCCGCCTTCGTGAGCAGCGGGATGGCAATTTCGGTGCCGGACCCGAGCAGGGCCGCGAGGAGCATGACGGTGATCTGGCCGTAGTACGGGCGCAGGTACTCCCTGACCCGCCACATCGCCTGGCGCGGAGTCTGCGCTGGTGACGGGGCTGCTGTGGCGGAAGGTGCGGCTTTTTCGAGCTGGATGCCCGCCGACGTCTGCGCACCCGTAGTAGCCACCGCCGGATGCTAACCGCACAGTGCGTTCACTGTCACTTTGTTTTCCGGTCGCGCACGGGGTGGCGTAAGAAGCGGTGTTTCTGGCAATCTGGCGAAGCGCGTCGATTCTGGTCCGGGGGCCGCGGCGTGGTCAGGGAGGTACCCATGGAACTTGGTGATTCCTGGGACAGGCCTGCGCCGCTGGCCGCTCCCGTTATGGCCGAGACGGATGTGCCCGTCGCCTATTACGACGGCATCCGCGCGATTATGGAAATCGCGGCGCAGTTCACCAGCGCCACCTGGAACGCGCCCACGACCTGCCCGGAATGGCTGGCCGCTGATCTCGCCGGGCACCTGCGGTGCGTGGCCGACGACTATCACGAGTACCTGGACGACGCGCCAGTCAGCCGCCTGTCCAGGCTGATGGCCACCGGCGCGCATCAGCAGTCCATCGCGCGGAAGCTGGCCAGGCAGAACGCGGCCGAGCTGGCCGCCCTGCCCGAGGTGCCGCCGGAAGAGCACATCACCGCGTTCGCCAGGTCGGCGACCCGCTACGCGGCCAGGCTCGGCCCGCTGCTGCGGCTGCCGCACCACAGCTACCGCGGCCGGGTTATCTCGGTCGCCGGAATGGCCGGCGTTGCCTGCGTGGAATGGCACGTGCACGCGTGGGATCTGGCCAGCGCGCTCGGCATCATCTACCGGCCCGCCGATCCGGAGGCCGTGCTCGCGGCGTGGCTGTCCGGCATTCCGCAGCTGCCGCTGCGCTCGGACGAGGATCCGTGGGTGGCGGTGCTGCGCTCCTCTGGCCGCCTGCCCGGCTAGCCGTCAGAGCCTGCCAGGTGCGCGGGCCGCCCGCGGCTTTGCGATGATGGCCAGCAGGGACGAAAGGGGCTGATCGCACATGCCATTCGACGTGACCAGGGTCAGGGACGCCTATCCGGCGCTGGCCGACGGCTACGCCTACCTGGACGGGGCGGCCGGAACGCAGGTGCCGTCCTGCGTGATCAGTGCGATCAGCGGTGCCTACGAGGCAGGTCTCGGCAACGCCGGCGGCGCGTTCCCGGCCAGCGAGCGGGCGGTCGCGATCACCGACAGCTTCCGGCAGGCGGCGGCTGATCTGGTCGGCGGCGAGCCGGCCGGAGTGGTGCTCGGCCCGAACATGACGACCCTCACCTACCGGCTGGCGGCCGCCCTGGCCGATACCTGGCGGCCGGGTGACGAGGTGATCGTGTCCAGGCTTGACCACGACGCGAACGTCAGGCCGTGGGTTCAGGCCGCGGCCAGGGCCGGCGCCGTCGTGCGCTGGGCCGAGGTCGACGCCGCCACCGGGGAGCTTCCCGCCGATCAGTACGCGGGCCTGCTCACCGAGCGCACCAGGCTGGTCGCCGTCTCCGCGGCCAGCAACGTGATCGGCACCAGGCCGGACGTTCCGGCGATCACCGGGATGGCCAGGTCCGCTGGCGCGCTGAGCTACGTCGACGGGGTGCACGCGACGCCGCACGGCCCGGTCGACGTCCGCGCGCTGGGCGCGGACTTCTACGCGACCAGCGCCTACAAGTGGTCAGGTCCGCATATCGGAATGGTCATCGCGCGCCCGGCGCTGCTCGAGTCGCTACGGCCGGACAAGCTGGTCCCCTCGCCCGACGCGGTGCCCGAGCGGTTCGAGCTCGGCACGCCCCCGTACGCCGACCTGGCCGGAGTGACGGCGGCGGTCGACCACCTGGCCGGCCTGGACGACGCGGCCATGGGCAGCAGGCGGGAGCGGATTCTGGCCTCCATGACCGCCGCCGAGCGACACGAGCAGCGGCTGTTCGGGGTGCTGCTCGGCGGGCTGGACGGGATGCGGCACGTCACGACGTACGGCAAGGCGGCCAGGCGGACGGCGACCGCGTATTTCACCGTCGCCGGCCACACGCCGCAGCAGGTCGCCGAGCACCTGGCGAGCCGCCGGATCAACGTGTGGAACGGCCACAACTACGCGTGGGAGCTCACCGGCGTGCTCGGCATCAGGGACGCGGGCAGCGCCGTCCGGGCCGGCCTCGTGCACTACAACGACGAGTCCGACGTCGGCCGTCTGCTCGAGGCCGTCGCCGAGCTCACCTGAGCGGAACCGTTCCTGGGCCCGCTCCTGGCGCGCCGGTAAAGACGTTACTGCAGCGTTCCTCCGGCGATTCACGGCGGAGTTGTCAGTGGCTAATGTTAGTATTTCGAGTACAGGTTCGATCGCGGGACATGGCACCTGGGGCTGAGAGCGCAGAGGCCGCAGGGGTGACACTTGCCCTTCTGCTCCGGCCGCTGCGGCGGGCCATCCGGTTCTGTTTATTCCCTTCGATCTCACTCCCGCGAACGGTGAGCGTGTGCGGAGGTGAAGCGGGATGCCGGTGCCATCGCCGGGGTCAGCCAGTTTCGCAGAGCCGTCGTCGGCTGGTGAAGCGCTGCGAATGGCGGTAGCCGGGCTGGGCTGGCTGGCGAGCGCGGATGTGGCGTCACTGCCGCCGCCGGTGCAGGCCGACGCGCTGCGGGTGCTGGAGCGTGTGCTGTCGCTGCACACGGCCGCACGGGCCAGGGTGCTGGCCGGCTTCGCGGCGCAGCGCGGGTTCGAGGACGACGGACAGGGGTCCGCGCGGTCGTGGCTGACGTGGCAGACCCGCACCACAGCTGGCGCGGCGCGGGCCGCGGTCGCGTCGATGCGGCGCCTCACTGACCATCCGGCGGTCACTGACGCGCTAGCGCAGGGCGATCTGTCGGTGTCGTGGGCCCGGCAGATCACCGACTGGACCGATCAGCTTCCGGTCCAGGCCCGGAGCGACGCGGACGTGATCCTGGTCGCGGCGGCGGCGGGCGGGGCCGATCTGACCGGACTGGGCGAGCTGGCCGAGGAGATTCGCCGCCGGGTCGCCGGGCCTGATCAGGACCGTGACGACGGGTTCACCCACCGGGGGCTGTGGCTCGATACCACGCTGGGCGGAGCCGGGCGCCTGACCGGCGACCTCTCGGCCCGGTGCGCCGGGGCGCTGCAGGCGGTGCTGGAGTCGCTGGGCAAGAAGATGGGAACCGAGGACACGCGCAGCGTGCCGCAGCGGCAGCACGACGCCCTGGAGGAGGCGTGCTTGCGGCTGCTCGGGTCGGGGTGCCTGCCGGAGCGGGCCGGGCAGGCGGTCCGCCTGGACTTGCAGCTGTCCCTGGACCAGTTCCTCAACGGCATCGGCGTTCCGGGCCGCCCCGATCTGCCGCCCGGCTTCGCTCAGCCTCCACGCCCAGGCAGCGCCGGCCGTCTCGGCCGAGACGGCGTGCCCGGTGACCGCACCGCCAGCCCCGGCTCTCCTGCCGGGCCGGTGCTGCCGGGGCCGTGGGCCGGGCCGGGTGATGACTGCGACGCCGCGATCGCCCCGATCGTCACCGGCCGCGTCGACCACGACCTGCTGGACCGGCTGGCCGGGTGGGTCGCCGGGACGTGGGCCGGATACGACTCGGCCCGGTCACCGTGTGCGGGCAGCGGCCTAGCGGGCTGCGCCGGGCCGTACGGCCGTGGTGACCGGCCCGACCCTGACCCCGACCCTGACGCTGGCGCCGATGAGGCCGATGACGCTGTGCGGGCCGCGCGGGAGCGCCGGCAAGAACGCTCGAGGGCCGCCGCACGCGAGATCATCTTGCGCCACGCCGTCGCGCTGTTGTCCGGACCGTCAGGTCTGGCCTCCTGGCTGCGGACCGGGGCCCTGCCCCGGCCCGCCGGATCAGTCAGCCTGCCGCTGGACGTCGGCGCCGTCACCGACCTCGTGCCGGCGCACCTGCGCCGGGCGATCATCGCCCGGGACCGGCACTGCGCCGCCCCCGGCTGCGACATCCAGCCGGCCGCCTGCCACGTCCATCACATCGTGCCGCGCAGCCAGGGCGGAACCACCAGCCTGGGCAACTGCATCCTGCTCTGCGCGTTCCACCATCTCATTCTGATTCACCGCTGGGGCTGGACCATCGGGCTCAACGCCGACGGCACTACCACCGTCACCAGTCCCGACGGCCGTATCCTGCACAGTCACGGCCCGCCCGGCACCGCGGCCGCTTGACGGCGACGCCAGGGTGGCCACGATGCGGCGATTGGGTTCAGAGCCGCCTGCGGTCAGGAAGGTGAGTACCGGTAGACGCGCGAGTCGCGCTGCTCGAAGCCGAGGCGCTCGTAGAGCTTGCCGGCAGCAACCCGGGTCGGCCTGGTGGTCAGGTCCACCGTGCGCGCCCCCGCCTGCTCGGCCAGTCTGATCGCCTCGACGGTCAGCGCCTCGCCGACCCGCGTGCCGCCGTACTCCTTGCCGCGCGCCGACGCGTCGACGACCACGTCCTCGATCCAGGCCCGGACCCCGGTCGGGATCGGGAAGACGACCAGCGTCAGCGTGCCGACGATCTCGCCCCCCACCCGCGCGATCAGCACCGTGCTGGCCTGCGCGGAGGCGATCGCCGTCAGCGCCTCTGCGTCGAGCTGCGGCGCGCTCTTCGACAGCTGCGGCAGCAGCCGGGCGAATGCCTCGACCAGCTCCCCGGTGACCTCGTTCACTACCTCGACGTCGACGCTCACCGGCGCAATCTACCGCTCCGCCGCGGCTGCGGCGGCCCGACCCGCCGCGACTGGCTGATCAGCCGACGCCGGCCAGCCGCAGCAGCGCCGCCGTGGCCGCCGCGACGACAATCACGACCAGAAAAGGCGCCCTGAGCAGCAGCGCGACCACGGCCGCGGCCAGCCCGGCGAGTCTGGCCGGGTCCAGGACGAGGGCGGAACCCTTCGCTCCGGCCTGTACCGCCACTAGCCCGGCGAGCAGCGCGACGGGGACCAGCTCGGCGAACCGCCGCAGCCGCGGGCTGGCGAGCAACCGCTCGGGCACGATCAGTCCAGTGAGCTTGAGCGCGTAGCAGCCGGCGGCGGTGGCGAGCACGGCGATCCACATGGCGCTCACTGTGCCGCCTCCGTTGCCGTGTCCCGCGCCACGTCCGGCCGGCCGCCGAGCACTGCGGTCAGCGCGGCGACGGACGCCAGAATCACCGGCGCGCCGGGCGGCAGGACCGGCGTGAGTGTCAGAGCGATGACCGCCCCGCCCGCGGCGACGGCGCGCTCGGTACCACCGGAGGCGAGCCGGGGCCAGATCAGCGCGAGGAATGCGGCGGGCCCGACCACGTCAAGGCCAAGAGCAGCGGGTGAGCCGACCCGGCCGGCGCCGATGGCGCCGGCCAGCGTGGCCGCGTTCCAGGTGAGGTACAGGGCCGCGAACGTGGCGCCGAACCCGGCCCGTGCGGCCGCTGGGTCGGGCTGTGCGAGTGCGAGCGCGGTGGACTCGTCGGTGACGCCCTGGGCGGCGAGCAGCCGGGCGAGACCCCGCACCCGGAGCACGTCGGCCAGGCGCAGGCTGTACAGGGCGTTCCTGCTGCCCAGCAGGATGGCCCCGGTCGCGCCCGCGAGCAGGCTGCCGCCGCTCGCGATCGCCCCGGCGAGCGCGAACTGCGAGGCGCCGGTGTAGGCGAGCAGGCTGAGCGCGGACGCCTGCCAGACGCTCAAGCCGGCGCTCACTGCCGCGGCGCCGAACGCGAGGCCGGAGACGCCGACCGCGAGTCCGAGCAGGATGCCGTCGCGGACCGGGCGCACCGCGCGAGCGTCCTCGCGCCCCGGATGCACCGCGCGAGTGCCCTCGCGCTCCGGGCGCACCACGGGAGAATCGTCGCGCACCGGGTCGCCGGGTCGCCCGCGCTCGTGAGGAGTGGCCATGGCCCGAGACTATGCGGGACTATGCGGCAGATCGTCGGGGTAGCCTCGACGCCAACGGAATGGGTATAAAGGCTCTATGGTGGATAAAACTCTCGTGCTGGGCGGCGGCGGCGTCACCGGCATCGCCTGGGAGATCGGGATGCTTACCGGGCTCGCCGAGCGCGGCGTCGAACTGACCGATGCCGACCTTGTGGTTGGCACCTCGGCGGGCTCCGTGGTCGGCGTCGACGTGCGCTCAGGAGCGAGCCTGGCCGAGCTGTACGAGGTACAGACGCGTCCGCCAGGGGACAGCGAGATCTACGCCAAGATGGGCGCCGGCGTGCTGATCAGGTATCTCCGGGCCATGGCGTTCACGAAGAAGCCAGAGGTTGCGCGGGCGAGGGTCGGCGCGATGGCCCTTCGCGCGCGCACCGAGACCGAGCAGGCCAGGCGCAAGGTGATCGAGTCACGGCTGCCGGTCTTCGACTGGCCGGACGGCCTGCTCAAGATCACCGCCGTGGAGGCGGTGACCGGCGACTTCGTGGTCTTCGATGCGGACAGCGGCGTCAGCCTGCTCGACGCGGTCAGCGCGAGCTGCGCGGTTCCCGGCATCTGGCCGCCGGTCACGATCAGCGGCAGGCGCTATATCGACGGCGGCATGCGGTCGGCGGCGAACGCGGACCTGGCGGCCGGCAGCCGCAGCGTGGTGGTCATCGCCCCGCTGGCACAGGGTTTCGGCGCGATCGAGAGCCTGGCCAGCCAGGCGGGACGGCTGCGGCAGCAGGGAACGCGAATCGTGGTGGTCACGCCGGACAAGGCGGCGCGGCAGGCCATCGGGAGGAACGTGCTGGACCCGGCCAAGCGGCCGGCCGCGGCCAGATCGGGTCACGCCCAGGCCGCGTCCGCGGCAGCGGCGATCAGCGCCGTCTGGTCAGGCAGCTAAGAGCGGCATGGAAAGAGCCGGGCCCGGCGGGAGGTCGGGCCCGGCTCCGCTTGGGGCCGGTTCAGGCTGGGCGGTTCAGGCTGGGCGGCTCAGGCTGGGCGGCGGCTCAGACCGCGTACTCCAGCAGCGGCTGCGCCCGGCTCGGGTGCCGCAGCTTGGACAGCGACTGCTTCTCCAGCTGCCTGATGCGCTCCCGGGTCAGGCCGAGGGCCTTGCCGATCTCGTCCAGCGTGTGCGGGTTGCCGTCGTACAGGCCGAACCGCATGGCCATGATCGTGGCCTCGCGCGGTGTCAGCGCGTCCAGTGCGTGCCGCAGCTGGTCGGCCATCAGCTGACGGTCAACCAGCTCAGAAGCCTCGGGCGCGTCGACATCCTCGATCAGGTCGCCGATCGACGTCTCGCCGTCCTCGCCGATGGTGGAGTCCAGGCTGATCGGCTGCCTGCTGGTGCGGAGCAGCTCCTCGATCTGGTCCGGCGTCCGGTCGAGCTCAACGGCCAGCTCCTCGGGCGTGGGCTCGCGTCCGAGCCGCTGGTGCATGTCCCGCTCGACCCGGCTCAGCTTGCTGAGCATCTCGAGCACGTGCACGGGAAGCCGGATCGTCCGGGCCGAGTCGGCGAAGCCCCGCTGGATCGCCTGGCGGATCCACCACATGGCGTACGTGGAGAACTTGTAGCCCTTGGAGCAGTCGAACTTCTCGACCGCCCTGATCAGGCCCAGGTTGCCTTCCTGGACCACGTCGAGCAGGGACAGGCCGCGGTCGCTGTACTTCTTGGCCACAGAGACCACGAGCCGCAGGTTGGCCTCGAGCATGTGCGCCTTGGCCAGGCGGCCGTCGGCGGCCACGGCCTCGAGGTCCGCGCGGAGATCGGCCGGAAGACCGGTCTCGGTCTCCAGCTTGTGCTCGGCGAACAGGCCAGCCTCGATCCGCTTGGCCA
>JADGPC010000532.1 GCA_017882645.1 Streptosporangiales bacterium
GCCTCAAGCACCAGGCCGTGCCGCACGTGCTGGCCGGCTTCCCCTGATCCGCGGGCCGCGCCGGTCAGCCTGATCGTGGCGAACTCGTCCCAGCCGACCCCGCTGACGCCGTGCACGATCAGCAGCGGCCCGCGCAGCTCGCCGACCGACGTGAACTCCGGCCTGGCCCACTCACTCACCGGGACTCATCTCCGGCGGGTCCGCTGCCGCCAGCGCGTCGAGCCGCGCCAGCATCCCGGCGGCCAGCGCGCGCACCTGCTCGGGCGTGCCCGCGTCCTCCTTGGCCCGCAGCACGGGCGAGAAATCCTGGTCCTCGATCAGCGCGGCGGAGACTCCCCGCCTGGCCAGCTCCAGGCACCGGTCACCGACCGCGAGGACGAGGTCGACCAGCGCGCCCGCCCTGGCCGGGTCACAGTAGGCGTCGGTCGCGCTCACCGCGCTCTGCTGCAAGATCCCTTCCCTGGCCAGCCGCCCGGCCAGGATCGCCATCCGCTGCCGCGGCGGCAGCGCCGTGACGCCCATCAGCTCGGCTAGCTCGCCGACGCGGTCGGCCTCCGCGAGCAGTCCGCTCAGCGTGGCCCGCCGGTCGGTCCAGCCAGGATCGCCGTTCCTGGCGTGCCAGTTGCCGACCACGGCAGCGTCGCGGCAGAACGAGCCTGCCCAGGAGATCGCCGGATAGTGCCTGGCATAGGCCAGGTCACGGTCGAGCGTCCACAGGCAGCGGACGAACCGCTGGGTGTACGCGGTCACCGGCTCGGTCATGTCGCCGCCGGCCGGCGAGACCGCGCCGATGATCGTGATCGAGCCCTCCCAGCCGCCGCCGGCGATCACCCGGCCGGCCCGCTCGTAGAACGCGGCCAGCGCCGAGGCGAGCCCGGCCGGATAGCCCTCCTCGGCGGGCATCTCGCCGTTCCGCGAGGAGAACTCGCGCAGCGCCTCGGCCCACCGCGAGGTGGAGTCGGCCACCACGACCACGTGCAGGCCCATGTCCCTGAAGAACTCGGCGACCGCGGCACCGCTGTAGATGCTCGCCTCGCGCGCCATCATCGGCATGTTGGACGTGTTCGCGATGACGACGGTGCGCTGCGCCAGCTTCCCGCCGGTCCGCGGATCACTCAGGTCCGCGAGCTCGGTCAGCATGTCCGCGAGCTCGTTACCGCGCTCGCCGCAGCCGACGTAGACGATCACGTCGGCGTCGGACCACTTGGTGATCTGCTGAAGCAGCACGGTCTTGCCGGTGCCGAACCCGCCGGGAACGGCGCTCGTGCCGCCCCGGGTGACCGGGAAGAGCACGTCGACCACCCGCTGGCCGGTCTGCAGCGGCGCCCCGCCATCCAGCCGCTCGGCGTAGGGCCGCGGCCGCCGGACCGGCCAGGAGCTGGTCAGCCGCACGGGCCGGCCGCCCACCGTTGCGATGACCTCGTCGGCCGCGACCTGCCCGGCCGGCCGGAGCCCGCCGACCACGCCGCTGATGCCCGGCGGCACCAGGACGCGGTAGCCGACCCCGCCCGCGTTCGCGACCGTCCCGAGGCTTGCGCCGGCGGCCAGCACGTCGCCGTCGCTGGCCTGCGGAGTGAAGCCGAATCCCGGCCCGGGGCTGGCTTCCCCGGCGCTCGCGCCCGCGGCATCCGCCGACCTGGCCGGGTCGAGCCACGGGCCCGCCCCGTCCAGCGGCCTGAGCAAACCGTCGAACACCCCGCCGAGCAGGTGCGGGCCGAGCCTGGCCGACAGCGGCTCGCCGCGCCCGGCGGCCGGGTCCCCAGGCGCCAGGCCGCCGGTGTACTCGTAGGCCTGCACGGTGGCGCGGTCACCGCTGATCGCGACGACCTCGCCGGGCAGCCGGTACGCACCGACCTCGACGATGTCGGACATGGCCAGGCCGGTCAGACCGCGCACCTCGACCAGCGGGCCGCTGACCCTGGTGACCTGCCCGCTGACCCTGGTGACCTGGCCGCCGGACGGGATCATGGTCCGCACAGCCGGGCGATCCGCGGGCCGAGCGCCGCGACCGCCCGGTCCGCCAGCCGCGGCAGCGAGCAGTCGACGACCATGCCGCCTGCCCGGGCCACCACGCCGCCTGCCGGGTGCTCGCTGACCTCGGCCCGCGGGCCGACCGCCTGCCTGGCCGCGCTGGCCAGCCGGTCCCGCAGCTCGGGATAGCCAGGTTCGTCCCGCAGCCCGAGCACGGCGGCCCTGATCCGCGCGGCTATCTCGTCGTGGGCAGCGAGGTTCGCGCCGAGCGCGACGGACCTGGCTGCTCGCCTGCTCCGGCTGAGCTCGGCCGCGGCGACGGGCGCCGCCTGCGCGGCGCCGTCGGCTCGGCCCTGCGCCACGGCGGCGTCGGCGTTCCGGCGCGCCTGCGTGACCAGCGTCGCCGCCGCGTCGCGGGCCTGCCCGGTGATCAGGTCGGCCCGCTCGGCGGCGCGCCGCAGCATCGCCGCCCTGACCGGCTCGAGCGCGGCGTCCTGGGTCGTGAGCAGGTTCATCCGGGCCTGCCTGGCCCGGCCTCGGCCGACTCAGCCGCCTCGGGCAGCAGCACCCGCAGCACGTCGGGCCGGCTGGCGATGTCGCTGGCCAGCCAGCGGGCAGCGCTCGCAGTCAGCACGGCCACGGCGACGTCGCCGGGCAGGTCCTGCCACGCACGCGCCGCCTGCTCCTGGTCGCTGACCGGGCAGAGCACGGCTCCGGCCAGCCCGTACCCGTAGATCCGCAGCGGCTCCCCGATCACGGCGACGCGGGCCATCGGATCATGCCTTTCCGATCAGGATGATCCCGACGATCAGGCCGTAGATCGCTATGCCCTCGGCCAGTCCGACGATGACCATGGCCCGTCCGAACAGCTCGGGCCGCTCGCTCATCGCCGCGAGCGCCGCCGCGCCGACGTAGGCGACCGCTATCCCGGCTCCGATGGTCGAGCCGGCCACCGCGATGGCCGCTCCGATCAGCGCCGCCGAGCTGGCCGCGTGGGTCGTCGCGGCGGCCGCGGCGGGCACCGCCGCCGCCCCGACCGCCGCTCGGGCGGGCCCCGCCGCGACGGCCAGCAGGACCACCGCGCCGACCAGCACCACCACGCTTATCGCGGCGAGCAGGTAGCCCGCCCGGCGGCCATGGCGCGCCGCCACCCGCGTGAGCAGGACGGCCACGACGATCACCGGCAGCCCGAGTAGCCAGACAGCCATTACGCCTCCCCGGATCCGAGGGCCGCAGCCCTGGCCAGTCCCGAACGAGCCGGCACTCCGCCAGCGTCGCGGTCGATCTTCACGGCCCGGCCTGCGATGTCCGTCTCGATCGGCAGTCGCCAGGGCCGGAACGGGCGCCCTTGACCGGCGAAGACCCGAGAGAACAGCTCGTAATACTCCAGCCGCAGCGCCTGAACGGCAGCCACCAGGGCCTCGAGCCCGAAGGCCAGCGCGCTCCCGGCGGCGAACAGCGCGACGGCGGCCGCGATCCCCAGCCCGCCATGATGCGCGAGCGACTTCGTGCCCTGCCACACGAGCAGCCCGAGGGCGGCGTGGGCGAGGCCGAACGCGGCGAGCCTGGCGAAGGACACGACGTTGGAGCCTAGCCTGACGATCAGGTCGAATACCTCTATCGACGCCTGCGTCACGCCGACGCCACCGCCGCCAGCCTCGGACGCGAACCCCGCGAAGGCGAGGACGAGCGCGGCGGCGGCCAGCAGGCCGCCGCCGATGAGCAGCGCTCCGACGTGGTAGTACCAGCCGGCGGCCAGCACGCCGATACCGCCGAAGAGGGCCGCGCCGGCGATTCCGGACGGCGCGTACAGGGCCAGCGGCCAGCCGCCTTCCCGCCACCGGTTGATCGTCCCGAGCGCGTACGCGCCGGCCAGCAGGACCGCGCCGATGCCGATCCCGGCCAGCAGCAGCGGGACCGGGCTCGCGAGCGGGTCGAGCCAGAGCGTCGGCACGACGCCGGTCGGGCCGAAGAACTCGCCGTACCCGAAGCCGAACGCCGTGGCGGCCACGCCGGCGCCGGCGACGAACGGCCACGCGGCCCGGTACCGGCGCGCCCACCCGGGCCAGCCCCAGCGCAGCGCCGCGGCCGCCGCGATCAGCAGCAGGCCGTCTGCCACGTCGCCGAACATCATCCCGAACATCAGCACGTAACTGCCCCAGGCCAGCCACGCGGGGTTGATGTCGGCGTAGGGGACGGTGCCGTAGGTCGAGACGAGCGGGCTGAGCGCGCGCCGTCCGGCCGACCCGGCCACCAGCGTCGGCGCGTCGGCGCCCCTGGGCCGCGGCAGCGGGACGGCAGCGCAGCCGATGCCGGCCAGCCGTCC
>JADGPC010000533.1 GCA_017882645.1 Streptosporangiales bacterium
CCGGGCCGTGGGCGGCCGTCAGCGAGCCGACCGCGCTCGGCGCGAGCACCTGCCGCACGCCGACCGACCGCAGTGCCCACAGGTTGGCCAGGTACGGAATGCGGTGCGGCGGGTACCGGTGATCGCGCCCGTGCCGGGGCAGGAAGGCAACGGACCGTCCGACGACGGTCCCGACAGTCAGCACATCGCTCGGCGCGCCGAACGGGGTGTCGACGCTGATCTCGCGTGCGTCGTCAAGAAACTCGTAGAACCCGGATCCGCCGATCACGCCGATACTGGCGACCCCGCCGCTGGCCTGCCTGCTCACCGCGGATCAGGCCACCTTCGAGCTGGTCCCCGATCCAGCCGGGGCCGATCCCTTCCCCGACGACCCGTTCCCGGCGCTGCTGCCCGAGGTCTCCTTGCCCGACGAGCCAGACCCGGACGAGCCAGACCCGGACGAGCCAGCTCCGGAACCCGACGAGTCCGAGCCGCCGGACTTAGCGCCGGACTCCGACTTAGCGCCAGATTCAGACTTCCCGCCCGAGCCATCGGAGCCGTTTTCGCCGGACTTGCCGTTTGCTGACGCGCCGGCGACACTGCCGCTGCGGCTGTCGGTGCGGTAGAAACCCGATCCTTTGAAGACGATGCCGACCGCCGAGAACACCTTGCGGAGCTTGCCGCCGCACGCAGCGCAGACCGTCAGCGGATCGTCGCTGAAGCGCTGGACCACCTCAAGCCGATCTCCGCACTCGGTGCAGGCGTACTGATACGTCGGCACATGTCCTCCCAGGAAGCTTTAGCACTCGCCACACTCAACTGCTAAATGTTAGCAACCGTCAGGCGAGCCTGGTGATTCCTCGCGCAGGTTGCGCAACCGATCGGACCCGCTGGTCAAGCGGCCCGGCCGGCACCTCGTCGACTAGCTCGCCATCGTAGAGCAGCGCGACGGTCGGCACGGCGGAGCCCACCCTGGCCAGCGCCCGGTCGTAGGACCCGCCGCCGCGGCCCAGGCGGTAGCCCTGGCGATCCGCCGCCAGCGCGGGAACGATGATCAGGTCGGCGCTGCAGATCGCGGCCACGCCGCGGGCCGGCTCGGCCGGCTGGAGCAGGCCGTGCGGCCCGGGGGCGAGCGAGTCCGGCCCTTCGTAGGAGGCCCAGTCGAGGTCGTTGTCGGGCCGCAGGACCGGCAGCAGCACGTAGCTGCCGCGCTTCCACAGCGCGAACACCAGCGCGGCCGTGCCCGGTTCGGTACCGATCGACAGATACGCCGCGATCGTGCCGGCCATGCCGGTCTCCGGTAGCCCGAGCACGGTGTCGCGCAACGCGCGGCCGGCCGCCTTCCGGTCAGATACGCTCAGCCGTACCCTCGCTGCCAGGAGATCCCGGCGCAGCATGGACTTGCGCTCCGCCAGCTGCCGCTCGGGCATACTCCGGTCATCCCGGGTATCTATACCCTGCGACGCGGCGTGATCGCTTCCGGCCATGCCGTCCACGAGGGCCTCCAACAGGCTAGTTAGGGTTACAGCATGGCTCACACAGGCGCCGTCACCAAGGCAGTTGTCCCTGTCGCCGGGCTCGGCACCAGGTTCCTTCCGGCCACGAAAGCCACGCCGAAGGTCATGATGCCGATCGTCGACAAGCCCGCGATCCAGTACGTGGTCGAGGAGGCAGCCGGTGCCGGGCTGGAGGACGTGCTGCTGATCACGGGCGACAACCAGGAGTCGATCGCCGAGCACTTCAGCCGCGCCTACGAGCTCGAGAAGGCACTGTCCGCCAAGGGCAACGACCGCGCGCTGAACGCGGTGCGCGCGCCGACCCAGCTTGCCGAGGTGAGCTACGTCCGCCAGGACTCACCGCGCGGCCTCGGCCACGCCGTCCTGTGCGCCGCCGACCATGTCGGCAACGAGCCCTTCGCGGTCCTCCTGGGCGACGACCTGATCAGCGCGGATGACGACCTGCTCGGCCGGATGATCGCCGCCAGGCAGCGGTACGGCGGCAGCATCATCGCGCTGATGGAAGTCCCGGCCGACCAGACCTCCGCCTACGGCGTGGCCGCGTTCAAGCCGACCGACGATGCTGACATCGTGGCCATCACCGACCTGGTCGAGAAGCCGGAGACGAGCGAGGCGCCGTCCAACTGGATCGTGATCGGCCGTTATGTCTGCGACCCGGCGATCTTCTCGGTGCTGCGCGAGACCCCGCCAGGCCGCGGCGGCGAGATCCAGCTGACCGACGCGCTGCGCACCCTGGCCGTGGCCGACCGGGACGCGTGCGCGGACGGCGGCGGCGTGCACGGCGTCCTGTTCCGCGGCCGGCGCTTCGACACCGGGAACAAGCAGGACTTCCTGCGGACCACGGTCGAATTCGCGTGCGCCAGGCCCGATCTGGCCGCCGATTTCGTACCCTGGCTCCGCGAGTACGTCAGCGCGCTGAAGTAACCAGCCCGGGCGTACCCGGCAGGCAGGCGACGCGGCGCGCGGCCGCGGCGACGCAGCGGCGGTAACAGGCGGACGGAATCATGGCGATGCAGCCAGTCGACAGCTACCTGAACGAGATCATCGCGGCCATCACCCCCCTGGCGCTGACGGACGTGCCGCTGATCGAGGCCGACGGGACGGTGCTGGCCGCCGACACGACGGCGCAGTGGCCGCTGCCGGGCTTCGACAACTCCGCCATGGACGGCTACGCGGTCGTCGCCGCCGACGTCGCCAGCGCGAGCGCCGACAACCCGGTCACGCTGCCGGTCGCGGCCGAGGTCGCGGCGGGCGACACGACCGCCCGCACGCTCACGGCGGGCCGCTGCATCAAGATCATGACCGGCGCCCTGCTGCCGGACGGCGCCGACGCCGTCATCCCGGTCGAGTGGACCGACGACGGCCGGGAGTCCGTCGTCATCACCCAGCCCGCCAGCGCCGGGCATGCGATCCGGCGAGCCGGCGACGACGCCAAGCCCGGTGACCTGCTGCTGCCGGCCGGCACCCGGCTGGGCCCGGCCCAGATCGGGGTGCTCGCGGCGGCCGGCCACGGCGTCCTGCGGGTGCGCCGCCGCCCCCGGGTCACCGTCATCTCGACCGGCAACGAGCTGGCCGAGCCAGGGTCGCCGCTCGTTCCCGGCCGGATCTGGGACTCCAACAGCTACATGCTCGCGTCGGCCGCCCGCCAGGCGGGCTGCGAGACGACCAGGTACCCGACCCAGCGTGACGAGCCAGACGCCGTCCTGGCCGCCATCGAGCACGCGGCGGCCACCTCCGACATCCTCGTGACCAGCGGCGGCGTCAGCATGGGCGGCGAGCACGATGTCGTCAAGGCCGCCCTGACCAAGCTCGGCACGGTCTCGTTCCGCAAGGTCGCCATGCAGCCGGGCATGCCGCAGGGGTTCGGGCTGATCGGCGCTAACGCGACGCCGATCTTCACGCTGCCGGGAAACCCCGTGTCCGCGTTCGTGTCGTTCATCCTGTTCGTCGCGCCGGCCGCCCGTGTTCTTCAAGGTCTTTCAGCTCAACAGGACGCACGCCGCCAGGCCCGGCTGGCAGGCCCGGCCTCGTCACCCGACGGAAAGAGATCGTTCCTGCGCGGGATTCTTGACCGCGAGAGCGGGTCCGTAACCCCGCTGACCGGGCAGAACTCCCATCAGATTGCCTCACTGGCCAGGGCGAACGCGCTGATCGTGATCCCCGAGCCGGTGACCAGCCTGCCAGCCGGAGAACTAGTCGAGGTACTGGAGCTGCCATGAGTGAACCCGCCTCGCCTGGAACCGCCGTCGACGAGGCGATCGGCGCCCATGCCGATCCCCCGGCGCCCGGTGATGTGTCCTCGGCCGGGGCGGCGGTGGACGAGGCGATCGGCTCGCACGCGGACCCGCCGGCCGCCGGCGAGCCGGCGGTCGGCCCCGGACGGACCCTGACCCACCTCGACGACTCCGGCCAGGCCCGGATGGTCGACGTCTCCGGGAAGGACATCACGGCGCGGAGCGCAACCGCGACCGGCCGGGTCCTGCTCTCCCCGGCCGCCGTCGCGGCTCTCCGCGACGGCACCGTCCCCAAGGGCGACGCCCTGGCCGTGGCCAGGATCGCGGCCATCCAGGGCGCGAAGCGCACGCCGGACCTGGTCCCGCTGTGCCACCCGATCGGCCTGCACGGGGTCGACGTCGACCTGACGGTCGCCGACGACGGCGTCGCGATCAGGGTGACCGCGCGGACCGCCGACCGCACCGGGGTCGAGATGGAGGCGCTGACGGCGGTCACCGTCGGCGCGCTGGCGCTGATCGACATGATCAAGGCGGTCGACCCGGCCGCGACGATCACCGCGGTCATGGTGACCGAGAAGACCGGCGGCAAGTCCGGGCGCTGGAGCCGAAGTTGATCCGGGCCCTGGCGGTCACGGTCTCCAACCGGGCCGCGGCCGGCGTCTACGCCGACAAGTCGGGGCCGGTGCTGGCCGAGCTGCTGCGCGCGGCGGGCTGCGAGACCGACGGGCCGGTCGTGATCCCCGACGGCGCCACGGTCGAGGCGGCGCTGCGGGACGCGGTCACCGCGGGCTATGACGTGATCGTGACGACCGGCGGGACCGGCCTGACGCCGGGAGACGAGACGCCGGAGATGACCCGCCTGATCATCGATCGCGAGATCCCCGGCATCAGCGAGGCCATCCGGGCGGCCGGGGTGAGCGCCGGGGTTCCGACCGCGATGCTGTCGCGCGGGATCGCCGGACTGGCCGGCACGACGCTGATCGTGAATCTGCCCGGGTCGACAGGTGGTGTTCGGGACGGCATGTCAGTGCTGAGCTCCGTTATCGCTCATGCCCTTGATCAGGCCGCCGGGGGCGATCATCCGAGGAAAGATGCCTGACCTGGCGGGCTGTTCGGGCGGTTCATGCCGTCCCGATAGCGCGCATGTGCGATGACGCGCAATGATGGTGCCGTGGCATATGCGCGCGGCTGGCCAGCGACCCTCACGGAGCCCAGCCTGCTCACCTCGCCGGTCTCGCTGCGACCGCTGGCGGCCAGGGACGCGCGCCCGTGGCGGGAGGCCAGGGTCCGCAACGCTGACTGGCTGCGGCCGTGGGAGCCGACCAACCCGGAGACCCCGCTGTACCAGACCAGCCTGGGGCCGTACATCGCGATGGTCAGGACGATGCGCCGGGAAGCGCGGCGCGGGATCACGCTGCCGTGGGTGGTGCTGTACGACGGCCGGTTCGCCGGGCAGCTGACAGTCGGCAACATCATCTGGGGCTCAGCCAGGTCGGCGAGCGTCGGTTACTGGATCGACCAGGAGTTCGCGGGCCTCGGCATCATCCCGACGGCGCTCGCGATGGCCATGGACCACTGCTTCATGGCGGTCGGCCTGCACCGGATCGAGGCCACGATCCGGCCGGAGAACCGGGCCAGCCGCCGGGTGGTCGAGAAGCTGGGCTTCCACGAAGAGGGCGTCAGGAGAAGGTGCCTGCACGTCGACGGCGCCTGGCGGGACCACATCTGCTACGCCCTGACCGCCGAGGACGCCGTCGCGGGCCTGCTGCCACGCTGGCGGAGCACGGTGCGTGCGAGCCGGTCCCGGATCGGCCTATAGTCAACGGGTCGTCACGACCGCGTTCAGTTTTGCCTAGCCCAGCGAGCTATCTTGCGACACACCGGGCCGCATGCTCGTTAATCCCGGCCCGGGCGTTTACCGTGCGTGACGTGACCAGGTTCTCGCATGGCGGTTCTCGCGTGACTACGGGCATGCCGTGCACGCCGGGCCGCGCCGCCCCGGAGGTGCCGGGTGAGTAGCGCGATCCTGTATCTGGCGATCATCGCGATCTGGGCCGTGTTCCTGGTCCCCGCGTGGATCCGGCGCCCGCACGCGCATCCGGCCAGCCTGCCGGAGCAGACCGAGACCGAGACGTTCGAGCACGCGGACAGCGACCTGCACGTGGAGTACGTGACCGATACCGAGAACGACGTGGAAGTCAGCGTCGAAGCCGACTTCCACGTCGAGGTCAGTCGCCACGAGCATGAGTACCA
>JADGPC010000098.1 GCA_017882645.1 Streptosporangiales bacterium
CGGCCGCCGGGTGCCGTCGGACGCTGAGCTATGGCAGTGCAGATCGGCGCGCACCAGCCGACTTTAACCGGTTTCGCCAGGCAGCCGCGGCGACCGGGCCCCGAACGGCAGGTCGAGTTCCTGACCGGGATCGCGCAGGTCGAGCAGCCGCATCGGCTGGACCAGCAGCATGCCCGCCGTATCGGGCCAGAGCACGATCCACAGCCAGCTACCCATCACCTCGCCGGCGAAGGCGGCGCGGCCCGGCGTGTCGATATGCCACAGCGGGAACTCGTGGTTACCGAACTCGACCTGAGCCTGCGGCGAGCAGTCGGGAAAGCCGTCGCCGGGGTCGGTGCCCGCCAGGCCCGCGCAGTACGCCCCGAGACCGATCCCGAGCTCTTCCGAGATCAGCAGCATCTCACCTGGTCCGCCGCCCGGGTTGGGTCCGGAAAGGGCGACGGCGCAGGCCCTGGTGCCACTGCGCTCGTCACCAGCCGCCGCGAATCCGGTCAGCAGCCAGCCGCCGGGGAGCGGCCAGGGCAGCATGACCGGAACGGCCGCGTCGCGCACGAGCCCGGCAACGCCCTCCGGGGACAGCCTGCGCAGCTGCCGGAGCGGGGCGATATCTCCGTGCTGAGCGCACCGCCAGCTGCTTGACCAGGCACTCGGGGCCGCAACAGGATCGCCGCACCGAGGGCAGCGCAGATCCATCGGCACCATGCCCGAATTCCCCCGGTCGATCGCCGTACATGAGCTACTACCTACGATGCTCCGCTTATCCGGACCGTAAACTCCGGCCGCCGGTGCCCGGCCGGAAGCGCTTCCGGATCGCCCTGTCACGGCCCCCAGGCGGACAGGCTGGTGCCCTCAGCGGCGAACAGCCAGCCGTCCGCGAACGCGGTCTGAGCGAAGTCAGCGCCCGGGACCAGCGTCCGCAACATCGCGCCGTTGGCGGCGTTCACGAGGTAGGTAGCGTTCGGCGTGGCCGAGTTGTCATACGTTCCCACGGCGATCACGCCCCCGCCATCCATGCTCGCGGGCCCGATGACGCCGTTAGGCAGGCCGGTCTGCCACAGGAAGTTGCCCGTAACCGGATTAATCCGGCGGATCGTACCCCGGTACGCGACGCCCTTGATCGTGGCCGCCGGACCGGCGAAATACAGATACTTCCCGTCGTATACCGCGGCGGACGAGCACTGAGCCGGCGTCGATGACTTGGACGCGGCGCCCATCCTCTGTTCCCACACGAGTTGCATCGTCGACCGGTTCAGCGCGTAGTAGCGTCCGTTCTTGTTGCAGGCACCGACGTCAGGTCCGAAGATTGTGGGTGAACCGCCAAAGTCCCCGTCCGCGGTGCGTTCAGCCTCCGGCACGGTAAACGATGCCACCGGCTTGAGCGTCGCCCCATCAAGCTTGACGATCGATTCCGAGTAATAAAGCTGGCTGGCGCCGTCTTGCGGATTACCCGTCGTCGCGTACACATAGCCGTCCGTGTCCACCGCCACGCTCGACCAGACCGAGCCGCCCAGCGTGCCGTTGGAGACAGTGGAGAACAAGGCGAACCGGTGCCCGGTCGCCTGGTCGAAGCCGACCACCCCGCCTCTGACCAGAGGATTGTCGCACTCCGACGACACTCCGACGTAGATCTTCCCGTTCGCCACGGTCGGCGAGGACCAGTCATAGAAGTCACTGACGGTGGCGGACGGATAAGCGATCGCCGAACGCCATCTCACGCCCAGGTTGGCGGCCCGGAACGCGTACAGGTAGCCATTGGGAGCCGCCACGTACACGGTGTCCTGACCGTCCGACGGGTCAGCGGCGACGGTGGCCGTTGCGGCGAATCCGGCTGCCGAGCACGTCAGCCTGGGCCGGTAGCCGATGAAGACCTTGGCCAGTACCGCGCCAGTTGTCTCGTCGAGCTTGTAGAACCAGCCGGCGTTGGTGCCGATGAAGACGGCGCCATCGGCGACGACCGGGCTGGAGATGAACGTCGCGGCCGGCTGCCCGGCGACGGTCGGCCGATCGCCGGCGAATTGCCACTTGCGGACAAGCGTGGCCGCGTTCGCGGGGGTCACCGTCGTCTGCGTCGCGTTGTAGGACGAATGGGCCTGCCCGCCGAGATATGCCGGCCAGTCGCTGGTCGTCACCGCGGACGCAGTGACTGATGTCGCCGTCACAGTCGCTCCGGCGGCAATCAGCGCTGTCATCGCCGCACGGCGGCCGGTCCGTCCTAGCGGCCGGATCAACTGCTCCACCTCCGAATTTATTATCCAGTCAACGAGGCGACCATGCGGGTGTTAAATGTTCCGATGATGACCAATTAATGCATCAATTCGGCGTCATTTCAGTTGCCTGATTAGGGCCGCAGAGTTAAGTTACTCCGCTCAGCGCTGGCAGTACTCAGAATTCAGAATGACTCAGCCATCACGGCACGTCGAGCGAGATTAAGAGAAGACAAGCTGACTGAGGCGGCTGTCATTCTGGGCGGTAAGTCACGGCCGCTGCCGTAGCTGACCGCGGTACCCGCGACGGCCGGATCACGGCGCAGCTGAACTTCTCGTCAGGCCGGCGGCCCGGCCCCTGGCCGCCAGAGTCAGGGCCAGCTTCCGTGATGCCTCGTCGATCATCTCGCCGCCGAGCATGACGGCGCCGCGCCGCTGTACCTCCGTCGCGTGCTCATAGGCATCGAGAATCGACTCGGCCCGGTCGTAGTCTTCCTGGCTGGGTGAGAACGCCGCGTTAACCGGGGCGATCTGATCGGGATGGACGACCCACTTGCCGTCGTAGCCGAGTGCCGCAGCGCTGGCCGAAGCTGCCCTCAGCCCGCCGATGTCGCCGATGGCGGCGTATGGCCCGTCGATGGCCTGCAGACCAGCCGATCGGGCCGCGACCAGGATCTTCATCAGCGGGTAGTGGAAGGCATCGCCTCCCGCGTAGTCCTCGGGCTGGGCACCGATCCGGAGTGACCGCATTCCGAGGCTGGCCATGAAGTCCGCCGGCCCGAAGATCAGCGCGGCCAGCCGCGGTGACGCGGTGGCAATCTGCTCGACGGCGGCCAGCCCGGCCGCGTCCTCGATCTGCGCCTCGATGGCCAGCCTGCCCGGCTCCAGGTCGGCCGCCTGCTCGATCTGACCGAGCAGCAGGTCCAGCCAGACCACGTGACCGGGCCCCGACACCTTCGGCAGCACGATCGCGTCCAGCCTGCCGCCCGAGTGCTCGGCAACGTCGATCACGTCCCGGTAGGCCCACGGGCTGACGGCGCCGTTCACTCGTACCGCGAGCAGTCGCCCCTCAGGCCAGCGGCCGGCCAGGGCCGCGACGACAAGCTCGCGTGCCTGCTCCTTGGCACCGGGGGCGACCGAGTCCTCCAGGTCCAGGATGACCTCGTCAGCAGCCATCTGGACGGCCTTGGCCAGGAACCTCTCGCTGCTGCCCGGCACCGTCAGGCAGGTTCGGCGGGGGCGGTCGGCGCTGCGCATGAGTCGATGATCCCCTGCCGGGCGTTCGACGTGGTCTGCGGGTGCTTCTAGCATGAACGCATGACCTCAACCTCTTCCGTTGAACCTGGCACCGGGCTCGGCCCCCCGACCGTCGAGCAGGTCACGCAGGCACTGGCCGGCGTGCAGGATCCGGAGATCCATCGGCCCATCACCGAACTGGGGATGGTCAAGAACGTCGAGGTCGCCGCCGACGGCGCGGTCAGGGTGGACGTGTGGCTCACGGTCTCTGGCTGCCCGCTCCGCGACACCATCACCCGGGACGTGACGGGCGCCGTTGGCAACGTCGCCGGCGTTACCTCCGTCCGGGTCGAACTCGACGTGATGAGCGAGGACCAGCGCCGTGAACTGCAGGGCAAGCTGCGGGGCGGTAAGGCGGAGCGCGAGATCCCGTTCGCCAGCCCGGCCTCGCTGACCAAGGTTTACGCCGTGGCGAGCGGCAAGGGGGGCGTCGGCAAGTCCTCGGTCACCGTTAACCTCGCCGTCGCCCTGGCCGCCATGGGCCAGAAGGTCGGCCTCCTCGACGCCGACATCTACGGACATTCGGTGCCCAGGATGCTCGGCGTGACCAGCCGGCCGACCCAGGTCGAGCAGATGATCATGCCGCCGGTCGCGCATGGCGTGAAGGCCATCTCCAGCGGGATGCTGAAGAAGGGCAACGAGCCGCTGCCGCTCCGCGGGCCGATCCTGCACCGGCTGCTCCAGCAGTTCCTCGCCGATGTCTACTGGGGCGACCTGGATGTGCTGCTGCTCGACTTGCCGCCCGGCACCGGCGACGTGGCGATCTCGGCCGGGCACCTGATTCCCGGCGCGGAGCTCATCGTGGTCACGACCCCGCAGCTAGCCGCGTCCGAGGTCGCCGAGCGAGCGGGCTCGCTGGCTAGCCAGCTGCATCAGCGTGTGATCGGAGTGATCGAGAACATGGCCTACCTGCTGTGTCCGCACTGTGCCGAGCGGATCGAGGTCTTCGGCCAGGGTGGCGGCCAGCAGGTCGCGCAGACGCTGAGCCGTCTCATCGGTTCGGACGTGCCCCTGCTCGGCGAGGTGCCGATCGACCTTCGGCTGCGC
Organism: Streptosporangiales bacterium; assembly: GCA_017882645.1. Classification (GTDB taxonomy): domain Bacteria; phylum Actinomycetota; class Actinomycetes; order Streptosporangiales; family Streptosporangiaceae; genus Chersky-822. Next base: position 4,548 of record JADGPC010000098.1, read on the forward strand.
GAGACGGGCGACGAAGGCGTGCCGATCGTGCTCGCCGAGCCGCAGGCACCTGCCGCCCAGGAGCTGACCAGGATCGCGCAGCTCATCGGCGGCCGATCGCGCAGCCTGGTGGGACGGCAGCTGGGCCTGACGCCCGTTTCCTGACCTGTCAGGTGGCTTCGGAGTCGTAGGGCGGGATCTCGCCCGCCATCAGTGTCGCCGGGACCGGATCGGGCTCTGGCGCCTCGGCGTAGGGTGCCTCGGCACCGTCCCCTGACCACGAGCTGTTGTCGTCTGGGTCCTCGAGCAGGTGCTTGCGGACGAACGCGCGCGGGTTGAGATCGTTGAAGTCGAAATCGCGGAACTCGGGCCCGAGGCTCTCGGTCAGGTCGCTCCGGGCGGAGTCGGCGAGCCGCCGCAGGTCCCGAAGCGCCCGGCCGGCCTGGGCGGCCATCCTGGGTAGCTGCTCAGGCCCGAAGATCACTAGCCCGAGCACGCCAAGGACCAGGATCTTGACGATGGATAGATCAAACAAGCTGGCTCGCGCTCCTGCCGTCGTGACCTCTCCCGCTGACGAGGTCCGCTTGATCCAGACTAACTGTCGCTGGCAGCTAACGGGTCAGTCGAACGGATCAAACCAGGAGCCGATCCGCTTGAACCCGCGTGCTACCCGCGTCCAGAGGCCATCGTGACGCTCGTGGGGCAGCTGAGCGACAACCTCGGTGACCGCCTCAGGCGGTGCGTCCGCGATGACCGTGAACACCACACCGTGCGCCGACCAGGCCAGTCCTTCATCGGCCAGCTGACCGGGAACGGTTGAGTAGACCGGCAGCCCGCCGACCTGCTCCTCGTGCCACCCGGGCAGCTTTCCGGAGAGCTCACCGTGCTGCATGAAGACCGACACGACCGACAATCCGTCCGAATAGGATGCATCGACGACCTGTCCTGACGATGTGGCCGTTCTGGTGACCCCGGCCAGGACCATGTTGCCGGCCAGCCTGCTCGGCACCGGCCAGCCGTCCGCGTGCAGGCCGGTCAGCCGGGCTGCCGTCGGCCTGGAATTCGGTGCCTGCCGCTGGGACAGCGGAATGTAGGTGCTCCACGCCTGCCCCTGGATGACCGGCGCGAGGCCGATGCTGCTGTCGCCGAGCTCCAGATCGATGAAGGCGCCTTCGCTGACCCGGTGCCCGCTCCGATCGAACATCTCCCGCCGCAGCGGCAGGCTGGTCTGCCTGTCCAGCCAGTACCGTGCGGCCAGCGTGCCGTCACGGCGCCGCACCGCCACGATCTGAGCGGGCCTGTCGCTCGACGATCCGGGTCCGGCGTACTCAATGATGTAGTTGATCCGCAGCAGATCGAGCATCCCCGGCGAGATGCTCAGCACCCCTACCGCTCCGCCACTGCCCGCGGCCGAGCCAGGGGTGTGCGACGACGAGTTCCGGTCGTCGACATCGCCGTCACCTTCGGCCAGTTCTGGCTCGCCCGACCGGTGCCAGACGTCGAGCAGGTAGGACGACGACCCTTCAGCGCTCGACCACGCCACGATCTGAACGCCGCGGTAGGAGACCGTCCGGCAGGCGGTGACGGCGGCGGCCATCAGGGCCAGGCCGCGGTGTACCTGCGGGTCGGCGGCGGACGGCGGCGTGAAGCCGCGCTGCATGGCGCCGGCCCGGCGCACGGCGGCTGGCGTGGCCGATCCTGGCCGGTTGCCGGCATCCGCCACCGCCCCTGCGATCAGGACGAGCGCTGCGAGCGACCCGAGTGCCAGGCCGGCCATTCCGACCACAAGCCGCGAGCGTCGCCAGTAGAGCCAGATCATCTGGGCTACCTGGGGCTATGACTCGCGACGCGGAGATCAGGGGCGCGGGCGGCTCCGCGGGTCGCCGCGGCCGGGCTGGCGGCAGCCGACGCGACGGGCCTGGCGGCAGCCGACGCGACGGGTCCAGGGCTGGCGACCCCGGCCAGGACCGCGAGCCGCCGGCTGAACTGCTCGGGGCTTGGCAGTCCGGGCGCCGCTGCCGCGTAACCACGAGAGGCCGCCGGAGCCTGCGCCGCTCTGGTCACCGGGACCGATCCGGCGGGCGCCTCACCCGCGTCGCGGGTGTGCTGGAGCAAGTAGCTGTCGACGGACGGCGTGACCTTCGGTGCCGGAGGCTGCGAGTCGGTGTTGCCGAGCAGGAAGGCGAACAGCCCGATCGCAAGCAGCGCGCCCCCCGCTGAGCCGGCGGCCATCCGCAGGCCCTGCATGATCTGACGTGGCCCCCGCTCGGCCAGCCCGAGCTGCGACGGCCGCGTGGACAGTGCCCCGTGCATCGGGCCGGCCTCAGCAGGCTGGTCGCCACGGCCAAGCTCGATCAGGCGGCCGGCGATGGCCGAGTCATCCGATGTGTCGCCCAGAGCCGTCAGCCTGCGCTTCAGCGCGCGCATGGCGTTAGTCTCCTGACGGCATGCCTCGCAGCCGGCGACGTGATTGAGGACCCGGTCCCGCTCTTCGCCGTCAAGCTCGCCGTCGACCAGGGCGGACAGCCAGCGTCCGAGGTGGCTCACCGTCGGCTCACCTCGGCGGCTACGGCGACACCAGGAAGCTCGCAGGCTGGGACTCTGCTCAGCAGCGCCGAGTCGCCGGTGCGGCGGCGGGCCACCGTGCCGCGCTTCGGACGGCGATGTTCGAGTGCGGCGCGCAGCTGGGCCCGGCCGCGATGGATCCTGCTGCGTACCGTCCCCAGCTTGACGCCGAGCACGTCGGCGATCTCCTCGTAGGTCAGTCCTTCGATGTCACACAGGACCACGGCAGCGCGATACTCGGGCGGCAGGGCGGCCAGCGCGACCGCTATGTCGTGATCGAGATGCCGATCATCGAATGCCTGCGACGGCGTCGGCTCGGTCCCCTTCAGCCTGGCCGCGGTCTCCTCGCCAAGCCCCTCGAAGCGGATCCGCTGCCGCCTGCGGGTGATGTCGAGGAACAGGTTGGTGGTAATGCGATGCAGCCAGCCCTCGAAAGTCCCTGGCGTATAGCTCGGCAGCGACCTGAAGACGCGAACGAAGACTTCCTGGGTGAGGTCTTCAGCGTCATGGCAATTCCCGGTCAGCCGATAGGCCAGCCGGTAGACCCGCGCCGAATGGTCCCTGACAACCTCTTCCCAGGTGGGCGGTATCCACTCCGCGGCCGCCCCGGCGCTGGCCTGCCCGCTGGTGGCCTGCCCGCTGGTGGCCTGCCCAGTGGTGGCCTGCCCAGTGGTGACTGGCACAGTGCTGACGTGCACGGGGCCGGCTTCCTCCACCGCCTCAGTCTGCATCAGCCGTCCCTTGCGTGATCGTGGTTGCCGTCGCGGCCTGCTCCGGCAAGCGGCTCCCTGCTACCACCGCTATCTCACCCTGCGGCCGGCCCGCAAACGGTTAACGTACAGCCCGCACGGCATGTTCCCGGCTGACCTCGGCTAACGCTAGGCTGCGGCGCGGGGGAAGTTTACTGAAGTAATCGGAGGTCGCCATCTTCCGCTCAGACGTCACCGGAATCCTCGACGAATTCGTCAGCGAGGACGAACCGCTACTGACGGCCCGCGCGAACGCCGAGCAGATTGGCGGCGCGGTCCCGGTGGCGGCGCTGACCGGCATGGTCTTGCGCTTCCTGGCCGCCGCCATCGGCGCCAGGGCGGTGGTCGAGATCGGCACCGGCTGCGGCGCGTCCGGTATCTGGCTGCTCAGGGGGATGCGGGCCGGCTCGGTGCTGACCACCGTCGACCTCGAGCCGGAGCACCACCGGCTGGCCCGCTCCGTCTTCATGGAAGCGGGCTTCGGGTCGGGCCGGTACCGGCTGATCACGGGCCGCGCGCTCGAGGTCCTGCCCCGGCTCGCCGATAGTGCCTACGACCTGGTCTTCTGCGACGCCGACAAGCGGGAGTACCCCGAGTACCTGACGGCGGCGCTCCGCCTGCTGAGGCCGGGCGGCATCGTCGCGTTCGACAACGCGCTCTGGGCTGATGAAGGCACGAACCTGGCCCATCGCGACCCGGATACCGCATCCGTCGGCGAGCTGCGCGAGGTTGTCTTCGCCGACGAGAACCTGGTGCCGCTGCTGCTGCCGACCGGTGACGGCCTGCTCGCGGCGGTCAAGCGGGCCGACTGATCCCGGGTTTCAGGCCGCCAGTAGCCAGCGGAGCAGCAGCCTGGTGCCGAATCCGGTCCCGCCTGCCGTGAGTTCACCGTCGTCCGCACCGCTTCTGGCGGCCCCGGCGATGTCGAGGTGGGCCCAGGGCGTGCTCCCGGCGAATTCGCGCAGGAAGAGTGCGGCCGTGATGGAGCCGGCCCCGCCGTCGCGGCGCGAGACGTTGGCCAGATCGGCCACGGGCGAGTCGAGGGCGCTCCGGTAGTCATCGGTCAGCGGCATCCGCCAGAGTCGGTCCCCGCTCGCCTCACCCGAGGCGAGCAGAGCCGTGGCGAGGTCGTCGCTGGTCGAGTAGAGCGCCGCGCGGCTGCTGCCGAGCGCGATTCGTGCCGCTCCGGTCAGGGTCGCGACGTCAACGATGAGATCTGGCTCGAGCACCGCGTCGGCGTAAGCGATGGCGTCAGCCAGCACGAGCCGGCCTTCCGCGTCCGTGTTCAGCACTTCCACCGTGCGGCCGCCGTACGCGGTGAAGACGTCGCCGGGCCGGTACGCCGACCCAGACGGCATGTTCTCCGCCGCCGCGACGAGTCCGGTGACCTTGTCGGCGACGCCGAGGCTGGCCAGCGCCGACATCACCGCGATCACCGCGGCACCGCCGGCCATGTCCGTTTTCATCGTTTTCATACCGTCATTCGGCTTCAGCGAGAGCCCGCCGCTGTCGAACGTGATGCCCTTGCCGACTAGGACGACGTGCCGCCGCGCGCCGGGGGGCGCATAGCGCAGCTCGATCAGCCGCGGCGGCCGGTCTGACCCCGAGCCGACGGCGACCAGGCCGCCAAAGCCCGAGTTCGCGAGTTCACGGTCGGTCCAGACCCTGATGTCCAGGCCCTCGTCCGCCGCAACCTTGCTCGCGGCATCGGCCAGCCACTGCGGGCTCTTGCGCACCGACGGGGTGTTGGTGAGATCCCTGGCGAGTGCCACCGCCGTAGCGAACGTGACGGCTTCGCCGACCGCCGCCGCGGCCTGCGTGTCCGATCCGTCCGGCCGTGGGCCTTGCTGGCCGCCCGCCTCGTCCGGCCGTGAGTCCTGCTTATCGCCGGCTTCGTCTGGTCGCGAGCCCGGCTCCTCGCCTGCGTGGGTGACGAGCAGCGTCACCTCGGCGTCCTGCCCCGGGCCCGGGGTGGCCGCTGACTTCTCGGTGAACCGGTAGGACCCGAGCAGCACGCCCTCGGCAAACGCCCGCACCTGGTCGTCGGGCTGGCCGGCAACGACTGACGCCACGGCCCGGTCGCCTGGCCGCAGCATCCGGCCCAGCTCTCCTCCCGCCCGGCGGAGCGCGCTCGCCGACCGGTCACCGACGCCGAGCAAGACGATCCTGACCGTCGTATCGCCGGCTCCGGCCGCCGTCTGGGCGAGCTGGCCGGCCTTCCCGTTCAGCTGGACTGCCCTGGCCACCTCTGCCGCGGGAACCGGGAGCAGCAGGTCAAGGGCGGCGTCCGCAGGCACCTCACCGTCTGCTCCGACCGGGATAACGACAAGATCGGGCAGCTCGAAGCGGCCCGCCGCCGCAGCGCGCAGGTAGTCTCCCGCCGTACCGAGGCCGGCACCGCCCAGCGGACTGACAGTACTGATAACAGGCATCCGTCACACTGCTTCAGCCGACGGCCGAATCAAGAGCCTTGCCAAGCGCCTTAGCCTCGTCTGGCGTCAGTTCGACGACAAGCCGGCCGCCGCCTTCAAGTGGCACGCGCATAACGATCCCGCGGCCCTCCTTAGTGACCTCAAGCGGACCATCACCCGTCCGCGGCTTCATCGCCGCCATCCGTCTCCCCTTCCTGTCATCGAGCCGCACCTGGCCTGCCGCGCCGCATAACGCCGGCGCTGCGTCAGAGCCTTACCTCAGCGCCGTGACGTCAAGCGTGCCGCCAGCCATCCGCTGCCCGGAGCCGCCAAGCCACATCTACATCAATCGGTACCTCTATTATCGTTCAGTTCCCTGAGCTTGGTGGCATCGATCACCGTTAGACCGTCGCCCTGAGCCTGTCCTCGGGTGAGACTGGGTCCGTGAACGCCAGATCGGCACTCTTCGATATTTACGGCGATCACCTGCTCTCCCGCGGCGAGCAGGCGCCCGTCGCGGGCCTGGTCAGGCTGCTCGCGCCGCTGGGGATCTCGGCGCCTGCCGTGCGCACGGCGGTCTCCAGGATGGCCAGGCAGGGCTGGCTGGCGCCGGTCAGGCTCCCTGGCGGAGCGGGATACCGGCTCACTCCGCGCGCTGTCGGCCGCCTGCGGGAAGCGTCCGACCGGATTTACCGGCGGAGCACGCCGCCCTGGGACGGGCGCTGGCACGTGGTCGTGGTCGAGCGGGTTGCCGAGCGCGCCGGGCGCGAGCGGCTGAAGTCGGCGCTGGGGTATCTCGGTTACGCCTGCGTGGATCGCTCGACCTGGATCAGCCCGCGCCCGTCGGTCGAGCTCGATTCGCTGCTCGCGGCGGAGCGCGTCAGAGCCGCGGGCTTCAGGGCCAGCTACGAGGGCGACGCCCGCGATCTAGCGGCCGGGGCGTGGGACCTCGACGGCCTGGCCACTGCCTACACCGAGTGGCTCGGACGAGCTCGCGAACTCGTCCGGCCTGGCGACTGGGACCTGCCCGACGAGACCGTGTTCGCGATCAGGAGCGTGCTCGTGCATGAGTGGCGGAAGTTCCTGTTCTCCGACCCTGGGCTCCCGGCTGAGCTGCTGCCCGCACGGTGGCCGGGCCTCGACGCCGCTGAGTTGTTTCACTCCGAAGCCGACCGGCTCTTGCCCGCCGCCGCGCGGTTCGTCGACTGTTGCCTGGCGGGCAGCACCGGCCGCCCGTCCGGCCGCAGCTGAGGAACTCCAGTCCGCGGCAGTGTCCCGTTCGAAAGGTCGACGAGCCGCCTAGCCAGCGACTGCCGCGACCGCGCGAGCTGCGGAAGGCCTTACTCGGCACCCTCGCCGTCACTGGCCGCATCGCTGGCAACCGGTTGCGGCCCAGTACGAGCGGCCAGCAGATCCTCGTGCGCGCAGACGATCCGCTCTGCTGCCTCGACCAGATCGGCGACCGTCAGCCGGTCGTAACCGCCATCGGGCTCCTGCCACCACACGACCTCGCCACGGCACCACACGGTGAGCTGACGGCTGACGGACAGGACCGCCAGGTCTCCGCCGGACTCGGTGACTGGTACTAGCCCCGCGCCCAGGCCCCGGTCAGCGAGGGCCGCGGCGAGCTCGGCGACCGCCCGGGCGCCACGGGGTGCCAGCCGCTCGGAGCGGGCGAGGTCGCTCGTCGCCGGAATGCGGAGCGCGAACCAGACCGCCTTGCCCTGAACCTTCCAGGCTCCCAGCCGGCCCCGGCTCAGATGATGCCCCCAGTGCCCGGCGGACAGGCCGGCCACCATCTGCAGGCCGCGGCCGCGGATCGAGTCAGGGCCCGCGGGCACCGCCGCGCCCACCGGCAGCGGCTCGCCCGCGTCCCAGCCAGGCTCGGAGTCGAAGATCTTGCAGACCATTTCCCGGCCTGAGCCGCAGCCCCGCAGGTAGAGCCAGATTTCTGGCATGCCGCTCACCGGCCGGTGACCCTGACCGCCGTACTCGATATTGCCGTGGGCGTTCATCGTGTTGGCGGCGAGCTCGCTAGCCATCGTGACGCCGTCGTGAATCAGGTCGCCCGGAAGGTCAGTCCCGGCCAGCGCCTCACGGAAGACTCGCCTCGCGGCACCGGCGCAGGTACCGTCCAGCGGCAGCGGCCGGACGAAACAGCCGCCATGCCGGATGCTCGCCTCGGCCAGCCCGGACCCCGGATCGCCGTCAGCGGCCCGGCCGGCTAGCGCGCCTGCGTGCGCCAGGCGGCCTGCACGCGGAGTAGTCGAAGCCGAGAGCTCGGAGACCGGAGCCGCCAGCCAGGCATCTGCCGGAGCAGCATGTCCCGCGTCAGGCTGGGCACCCGGACCTCGATCGGCGGGTGTCAGTAACATCCTGGCCCCGCCTTCCTCAGGTTTCAGCATCTGCGAAGCACAGATTACGAGTCATTTGGCACTCTTCGCAATGACCCCGGCAGATATAACCCTGAGCTACATTGCCGAACACTTGGTCATCTCGCCTGCCCGTTTCCAACCGATAGACCCGATAAGGGCGCTTAAAGCGAAAGAAACGTTTTGTGCATTGACGTCGGATTACTGAATGTAGAGTTTTGATTGGCGGTGTACCTATACAGGCTAGACCGTTAGGCGCCGCCAGACAGGCGCAGTCGCAAAAAGGAATCCCCCCGAGGCTCCCTCCTCGGGGGGATTCCCGCTTGCTGGCCTGCCATCCCGTCACTCTGGGCACAGGCTGCTCAGTCGTTTCGCAACGACGTTAGATGTCGTAACGGCCACTCTTAATATCGGCGAGCAGCGCCGCGAACTGCGCGCGGTGGACAACGTGAGCTCCGTCGTCAATCCGGGCACTGTCCCTGATGGCGACGACGTCGCCGAGATTGGCGGCTACCTCGACGCAGCCGCCGTTCGCATAGCTTGCCCTGGCCTTACGCCAGACGGCACGAGACAGGTCAGTCACGATTACTCCAGTCGCTCAGAGAGCTGCTTCAAGTACACGGCCGTGTCCCTGGGCTCGAGCGCCACGTCCACGGCCCGGTCGAAGGCCTCGATGTAGCTATTCATGTACTCGGCATCACTGACCTCCTGGATCCCGTGATCGTGCTCGGTGAAGACCAGGCTGCCCTCGCCGCCTTCGTAGTCGAAGATCTGCACCCCGGAGAACAGCCCGGGCGGCGGCCCGTCGGCGAACCGCTGCAGATGCAGGTGCACGCCGTGGCGCTCGCCCATATCGGCCAGGTGCAGCAGCTGCTCACGGCGCTCCGCCCGGCTCCCCCACCGGTACAGCAGGGACGCCTCGGTGATGACGGCCTGGAGCTGGGGCAGGGTCCCCTTGTCACGTTCCAGGATCTGCTGGCGCCGCAGCCTCGCCTCGGTCGCCCGGCGGCGCCA
>JADGPC010000099.1 GCA_017882645.1 Streptosporangiales bacterium
GGAGACGAGCGCCGATCCGGAGACGGTCGTCAGCCCGGTCAGCCCGGCCCAGGTGACCAGCCCGTCGATCGCGCCGCCCGCAAGGTCGGCCACGGCGGCGACCGCGTGGTCGCGGCCGCCCGGGAGGCCGAGGTCGGCGACGACGTCCGCGTCGTGCCGGTCAATGCCGATCACGCGCTGGCCAGCCTGTTCCAGGCGGGCTCTCGTGGCCGCGCCCATACCTGAGGCTGACCCCGTCACGACCACAGTGCGGCTCGCCGCCATTCCCCTCACCCGTCCCTTGGCCGGCCTGGCAGCATGAGGTTAGCGTTGAGGAGCGGGCACGGGCTGACTGGCCGGAGGTGGGCGACTCGCTGCCCCTCGCCTGGTCGGCAGCCTGACCGGGCGGGCTCACTCGATCTCGGGCGGCTCCGGGTGGTCGAGCACGCAGCGGGTCCCGCTGTAGATGCTCACCATGCACTTGTTGCAGTGCACGCATGTGCTTTCTGAGGCGGTGCCTGCCTGCATCCTGGCGACCAGGTCAGGTTCGCGCAGCAGCGCCCGGCCCATGGCCACGAAGTCGAACCCCCCGGCCATCGCCTGCCTGATCGACGCTGTCGTGCTGATCCCGCCGAGCAGGATCAGCGGCATGGCCAGCGCGGCGCGGAACTCCCTCGCCATCGGCAGGAGATAGGCCTCCTCGAACGGGTACTCCCTGAAGAGCGCCCGGCCCAGCAGCCGGAAGCCGAGTCGCTGCGCCCCCGGCAGCACCCGCGCCATCTCCTTGCGCGGCGCGGAACCGCGGAACATGAACATCTGGTTCGCCTGTGAGCCGCCCGCCGTCAGCTCGATCGCGTCAAGGCCGCCGTCGGCCTGCAGCAACCTGGCGACCTGCAGGCTGTCCGCTGGCTGCAGTCCGCCGCGGATGCCGTCGGTCATGTTCAGCTTCGCGGTGACAGCCATCCGGGGCCCGGCCGCCGCGCGGACCGCGCTGAGAACCTGCCGGGCGAGCCTGGCCCGATTCTCTACCGGACCGCCGTAGTCATCAGTGCGCCGGTTCCATCTCGGGCTCAGGAAGGCCGAGATCAGGTAGTGGTGACCAAAGTGCAACTCCACGCCGTCGAAGCCGGCCTCAGCGAGCATCCGCGCTCCCGCCGCGAACTGGCCGACCACCTCGTCGATACCGCCGCGGGAGATGGCGTGCACGGCGGTGCCAGCGATCGTGCGGGTCTTCGACGGCCCGACGACGCGCTTGCCGCGCACCATGCCGACGGCACCGGCATGCCCGAGCTGGGCGGAGATCCGCGCCCCCTCGCCGTGCACCACGTCGGCGATCCTGGCCAGGCCCGCGGCCGCCCGGTCGTGAATGTAGATCTCGGCCGGCGCGCCCATGCCGTCGCGCGAGACGGCGATATAGGCGACCGTCGTCATCGCCGTTCCGCCCGCCGCGATCCGGCGGTGGAACTCGATCAGGCTGTTCGACACCGTGTTGCGCGGGCTCATGCCCTCGAAGGTCGCTGACTTCAGCACCCGGTTGCGCAGGCTGACCGGCCCGAGGGTGGCAGGCGCGAACGGGTCAGGAGGGCCGGATCCGGACGGCGGGACCGGCACAGGCGGAGGATTTGCAGCCGGCACCGGTCCAGCTTGTCACGATCAGGACCGGTTGCGCACCTGCTAGGTGTTGCCGTCGCCGTCGCTCGGGCCGCCGTTGTTGTCGCCGTGGTGGTCACCGCCGTTGCCCTGCGGGATGGGGTTCGAGCTCGTGGAAGGCGGCGGGGGCGGCGGCGTCGGCGCCGAGGTGGCAGGCGGGGGCAGTGGCGGTTCAGCCCGTGGCACACCCATCTGACAAGATCATTCTGTGCCACTCACCCGACGCTGCCTGGTAACCGGTGCCTCCGGCTACATCGGCGGCAGGCTCGTGCCCGAGCTGCTGGCCGCGGGTCATCAGGTCCGCTGCATGGCTCGTGACCCCGGCAAGCTTCGCGACCGGCCGTGGTCGGGCGAGGTCACGGTCGCCGGCGCGGACGCGCTCGACGAGGCGGCCGTCGGCGCGGCACTGGCCGGCGTCGATGTCGCCTACTACCTGATCCACTCGCTGGGCTCGGCCGGCGAGTTCGAGCAGCAGGACAGGGAGGCGGCCGCGATCTTCGCGCGGGCGGCGGCAGCGGCCGGCGTCAGCCGGATCATCTACCTCGGCGGCATCGTCCCGGCCGGCGACCAGTCGGACTTGTCGCCGCACCTGCGGTCGCGGACTGAGGTCGGCGACATCCTGCTGGCGGGCGCGGTGCCGACGGCCGTGCTCCAGGCGGCCGTGATCATCGGCAGCGGGTCGGCGTCGTTCGAGATGCTCCGCTACCTGACCGAGCGCCTGCCCGTGATGGTCACCCCGCGCTGGGTCAGGACGCTGATCCAGCCGATCGCGGTCAGGGACGTGCTCCGCTACCTGGTCGGCTCCGCCAGCCTGCCCCCCGGGATCAGCAGGCGCTTCGACATCGGCGGCCCCGATGTCCTCACCTATGCGGACATGATGGGCCGGTACGCAGATGTTGCCGGGCTGCGGCGGCGCCTGATCATTCCGGTGCCGCTGCTGACTCCGGGGCTGTCTTCGCTCTGGGTTGGCCTGGTCACGCCGGTCCCGGCCGGCCTCGCGCGCCCGCTGGTCGAGTCACTGCGGAATGAGGTCGTCTGCGCCGAGCATGACATCGCGCAGTACGTTCCCGACCCGCCAGCTGGCCTGGTCTCGCTCGACGACGCCATCGCTCTCGCGCTCCGGCATGTCAGGACGGGCGAAGTGGCGACCAGGTGGTCGTCAGCGGCCACCGCTGGCGCGTCGCCTGACATGCTGGCGAGTGACCCGCAGCCGACTGATCCCGCGTGGTCCGGCGGCTCGCTGTATCTCGATGACCGGGTCCGGCGGGTGCGTGCGTCGGCCGATGCGCTGTGGCGGGTGATCGAGGGCATCGGGGGCGAGCGCGGCTGGTACTCCTTCCCGGCCGCCTGGGCCGTCCGCGGACTGCTTGACCGGGCCGTCGGCGGTGTCGGCCTGCGGCGCGGCCGACGCGACCGCGACCGGCTGCAGGTGGGCGACGCGCTGGACTTCTGGCGGGTCGAGGAGGTGATCCCCGGCTCGCTGCTCAGGCTGCGGGCCGAGATGAAGCTGCCGGGCCGGGCATGGCTCGAGTTCTCCGTCCGGCGCGACGCGTCCGGTCGCGTCGTGTTCAGGCAGCGGGCGATCTTCCGGCCCGTCGGGCTGCTCGGCCAGGTGTACTGGTGGTCGCTGCGGCCGTTCCACGGCATCGTGTTCGGCGACATGCTGCGCAACATTGCCGCCACCGCGGGCCGGGCGACGCGGGCCGCAGAGGCTAGCGGGCACGGCGACGCGGGCCGCAGAGGCTAGCGGGCCGGGCTGACCGCCCAGCTGGTGCCGTCCGGCGAGTCCTGCAGCTCGACGCCGGCTGCGGTGAGCGCGTCCCTGATCACGTCCGCCGCCGCGAACGAGCGTTCCCGGCGCAGGTCTTCTCTCAGCGCGACCAGCGGCTCGACGGCCGGCCTGAGCTGGTCAGCCGGATCGGCCAGGCCCTGCTCGGCACTCTGGCCGAGCCGGACGACCAGGCCGCGCAGGACGGCCCTGGCCCGGTCCGCGCTGTCGTTCTCGTCGGTATCGGTCGACCATGCCTCGATGGCGGCTTCCAGGTCGAGAATGGCCGACACCATGGTCGCGCCGTCTCGCTCGCGGACGGCCGCCTCGAACCGGCCCTCCGCGTCGCTGGTCACCTCGCTCAGCGCCTGACCCGGCCGGCTGGGAGCGGCTGGCAGCCGATCCTGCTGGTCCTGGCCGGGGCTAGCCTGGCCGGGGGTAGCCTGGCCGGGATGCCCGCGGCCCGGGCTCCCGCTGCGGACCAGCAGGCGCAGGTCGGGCAGCGTGATCCGGGATCCCGCCGGGAGCACGGTACTGACGCCGACCTTGCGGATCGTCGCCCCGCCCCGGCCGACGACCTCAGCCTCCTGGGCCGCCAGATCAAGGATGAGCGCCGTGTGCTCGTCGACGCCGAGCACGGCCGCATCGGCCGGCAGCTCCCGCTCGAGCCCGGCGAGCCTGCGCTCGCCCAGGTAGCAGAACCTGGTGTCGTGCGTGCCGCCCTCGGCGTTGTCGTAATGCGGAATCACCGCCACCTTGAGCCCGAGCACGCCGAACAGGTCGAGGCCGTCCAGCCAGTGCGGGTCGGCGCCGACCTTGTAGATCTCGTAGACCGGTACAGCGACCAGGCCCGTCGCGGCGGCCGCCGCCGAGGCGATCACCGTCATCCCGGTGCCGGCGGCGATCCGGTCTCTGAGCGCCTCGGCGACCGCGCCGCCGCGCCATCTGTTGAGCAGGTAAGACGGGCTGCCCGGCCCGGCGAAGAGCCAGTCCGACGAACGGATCGCGGCCAGCGCGCCAGGGGCGGCCGGATTCTCGGTGGCCGGCCGGTCGGCATCGCTGACAACCGTGACCTGCAGGCCGACGCTGCGCGCGAAATAGGCCTGCGAGCGGGCCGAGATGTCGCTCGCGTTCTCCTGAAAGGCGTAGGGGGTGTCGAGCAGAATGGCGCTGGGGCGGCCCGGGCCGAGCCGGGCCGCCAGGGCTTTGTGGATGGTGACCATCGTCGGGCTGGTTTCGCCCGAGCCCATGATGACGAGCACGCGGGCAGGTGGCGCCTCGCTCAAGGCCGCCTCCTCCACGCTCGCGGCTTCGGCGCAGGACGCATGGCCGCCTGGCGGGTGGCCGGCCCTGCTGGCCCGTACTCTACTGCTGGCCTGTGACGCCTGACTGTCATGCGCCTGGCTTAACGGCCACGACCAGGAACCTTGGCTCGTGCATCGGCCATGGCCACATGTCCGTGGTCTGCCCGGCTTCGCGCAGCCGGGGCAGGAACGCGTCCAGGCTGTACTCGGGCACGGCCCAGTCGACGATCTTGAGGTAGTAGATGACGGCGCCGATGTGGTCGAAGTGGCGGCGCGCCTGGCCTGCCGCCGTCGTCACGATCGTGAGACCCGCGGCGGTCAGCTGGCTGGCCGCTAGCGGCAGCCACGTATCCGGCTGGGGCGGCAGGTCCAGGCCGAGCAGCTGGTACAGCTCGTCGTAGCTGTGATAGTCGACCTGCTGGGTGACGAAGGTCCCGCCCGGCGCGAGCACGCGCGCTACCTCGTCACCGCGGAACGACTCGTGCTTGTTGATCACCAGGTCGAATACGCCATCGCCGAACGGAAGCAGCCCGGCCCGGCCGGGACTGGCGGCAGCCGCCTCGGCGCTCATGTTGTTCGGAGCGCCGTCGCAGTGCACGACGGGGATCCCGAGCGGACGCAGCCTGCTGGCCGCCACGGTCACATTAGGCGGCCAGGACTCGGTGGCGACCGTCCGCGCCGGCCGCGGCCGGATGCTGGCCAGCCGCTCGCCGCCGCCCGTGCCCAGGTCCAGCAGGCTGGCGGCGGCTGCGGCCCGGCGTCTCACCTCGGCGGTGTAGCTCCACGGCAGGTCCTGAGTCAACGAGGTGCGTGCGTCCAGCCAGCTGAAGTCCCAGCCGGTGAACGGGGCCGCCTGCGCCTCCGCGACCAGTTCGTCGAACGTGACCATGCCTGGCTCCTTCCGCTCAGCGGTGACTGGCCGGGCTAAGCGGCCCGCTGGTCCTGCCGCGCCTACCTGCTGAGCATCACCAGCCCGGTGATGCCGAGTGCGATCTCGGTCAGCCACAGCGCCGGGTATCCCGGCACCGGATAGGCGGCACCGCCGCCCGCCGGGATCGCCAGGCCGCGCCGGCCAGAAACGGCAGCAGCAGCCACGGTGCGCTCGCGTTGCCGATCGCATCGCGCGGGCCGGCGCTGTTGCCCTTGATCCAGGCCGACGCGACGCCGAACAGCACGGCCAGCGAGAGGATCCAGACCGCACGGCGGACCGCGGCGCGGTCCGGGGGCAGATCGGTCTCCATATGGGGCCAGGTTAGCGCAGCCCCGGGCTCCTTCCGAGCCCTCATCGTCGCGGGTGGCGGCAAGCCGACGGCGGGACCCGGCCATCCGGAACACGGTGTCAGATACGTGCGGGATCATGTCACCTATGCACCGGATACATGTCGCGGAACGCCGCCGCAGGCTGGCCGTGCGGCACGGTCTCGGGCCGCACCGGATCAGTGGCCGGGCTGGCTGGCCCGCTGACCCGGCGCAGGTCGCCAGGCAGCTGGTGGCGTTGCATGCCACCGACCCGGCGACGGTGTACCTGTCGGTCATGGCGAGGATGGCGGGCCCGGTTACGCCGGCCGCGATCGAGGAATCGCTGTACGGCCGGCGCGACCTGATCCGCATGCTGGCGATGCGCCGGACCGTGTTCGTGGTCCCGGCGGAGTCCGTGCCGGTGGTGCAGGTCTCGACGACCGACCGCGTCGCGCGGGATCAGCGCGCGCGGCTGCTCAAGCACCTGCGCGAGGGCACCGCGATCGCGGATCCCAAGCCCTGGCTGGCCGACGTCGAGCGGTCGGTGCTGCGGCAGCTTGCGCAGCGCGGCGGGACGGCTACCGCGACGGAACTGTCCGCGGCTGAGCCTCGGCTGCGAACCACTCTGGTGATGGCCGCCGGAAAGCCCTATCAGGCCACTCCGACCGTCACCAGCAGGGTGCTGCTGGTGCTGGCTGCGCAGGGAAAGATTGTCCGCGGCCGGCCGATCGGCTCGTGGCTGTCCCAGCAGTACCGCTGGGTGCTGGCCGAGCACTGGCTGCCGGACCAGGCGGACCCGATCAGCGAAGCCGCGGCCAGGACCGAGCTGGCCAGGCAGTGGCTCGCCGCCTTCGGGCCGGCCCCGCTGACCGACCTGAAGTGGTGGACAGGCTGGACGATGGCGCAGGTCAGGCAATCGACCGCGGCGCTAGGCGCGGTCGGGGTGGAGCTTGGCGGCGGCAGCGGCAGCGGGGTCGCGCTGCCCGACGATCTCGGCGGCACCGAGGATCCCGGCGACTGGGCCGCACTGCTGCCTGGCCTTGACCCGACCGTGATGGGCTGGCCGGAACGATCCTGGTTCCTCGGCCCGCACGCCAGGTCGCTGTTCGACACGAACGGCAATGCGGGTCCGACGATCTGGCTGAACGGCCAGGTGGTCGGCGGCTGGGCGCAGCGCGCGGACGGCGAGATCGCGATCCGGCTGCTGGAGGATGTGGGAGCCGGGGGCCAGGCGCTGATCGAGGCGGAAGCCGAGCGCACCGGCTCGTGGCTGGCCGGGGTCCGGGTGATACCGCGTTTCCGCACTCCGACCGAGCGGGAGCTGTCCGCTTAGCGGCCCCGGGCCGCCCGACGGCACGACGGGCGGCGACCGCGCGCCAGATGTCTAGGCCTCGGCGATGCGGCGCAGCAGGTCGTCGCGGCGGGCCGCGAGCTGCTCGGCGAGGCTGTCCTGCTCGTCGGCGGCCTGGATCAGCGATCCGCGGTCAGCGGGGTCGTCCGCCTCGCCGACGCCCGAGCGGATATCGGCGGCCGTGTCGCGCAGGTTAGCCAGATCGCTCTCGACTTCCTTGAGCTCGGCTCGGAGCCGGTCGGCCGAGCTGTCCGCGGTCATCGTCTGTTCCCCTCCCTGGTCGCGGCCGGCCGGCCCCCGGCCGCCGCGACGCCGTTCTTCATCGCACGCCCAGACTAGTGCGCGGCTTTTCGCCTTCGCCATCGCGACCCGCGGCGCCGGTTACTTCTTGACCACCCACTGGAACGTGAATGCCGTGTTAGCCGGGTGGCCGGCCGGGTTGGAGCAATTGACGTACACCGCAGGCTGATGGGTCCCGATCTCGTAGAACCCGCAGGTGACTGCCCCGGTGCCGACGGTCGTGACCTGGGCGTCACCGTCCCCGCCGCCGGCCCGGTGGGTCGGGCTTGACCTGGCGGCTACGACCTCGTAATACCCCGTGTCGAGGTGCACGACGGTGACGCGCGCCCCGTGCGCGCTGTCGTACTGGACAGCGGGCTGGTAGACGGAGGACGTGCCGTTCGCCAGCGCGTTGGCGTCCGCCGGGCCGTCCAGGCCCATCAGGTTGCCGCCCCTGGCGTACTCGATCGTGAAGTCCCTGTTCTGCGGGGCGCCGGCGGAGGTGAAGCAGTCGACGCCCACCAGCTGAGCCGTCTTCGTGCTGCTCCAGCTTGCGATCTGGCAGCCGCCCGCTTCGCTTCCGTCCTGACTTGGTCGGGAGGTAGTTCCACGCGTAGTCCAGCACGCCGGCCGGGGCGCTCGCAGGCTTGGTGACGACGATGTCGAACTGCTCGTCCGACGGCACGCCGAGGTGGTAGCAGGCGACGTTCACAAGCAGGTCGCTGCCGGAGGGATTCCAGCCCTGCACGACGCAGCTTCCCTGCGTATTCCGGCAATGTGCGCGAAACACCGGGCGCTATTCCGCCCGCCGGCGGCTGGTGCTGCTGCCGCAGGCACCGGGTCCGCGCGCTTTCGTTCAAGAAATATGCTCGAGTGCCCGCCGGGTGAGCACCCGCGCGAGGTGCTGGCGGAACGCCCGGTCGGCGTGGATGTCCTCGCCGGGCGACGTCCCGTCGGCAGCGAGCCTGGCCGCATCAGCGGCGCTTGCGCCGTCCGCGAGCGCCTGCTCGGCGGCGCGGGCGCGGACCGGCACCGACCCCATATTGGCCAGCGCGATCCGTCCGTCGATGGCCGCGGCGCCCACGATGGCCCAGTCATTGGCCCGGCGCACGAATTTCTGGTAGCCCCAGGCCACCCCTGGGCGGCGTGGCACGCGCACGGCCGTCAGCAGCTCGCCTGGCTCGAGCGCGGTCTCGAAGAAGCCGGCGAAGAAATCGTCGGCCGCCACCAGGCGGGTTCCGCCCGCGCTGGTCAGCTCGACCGAGCCGCCGAGCGCGACCAGCGCCATCGGCAGGTCGGCGGCCGGGTCGGCATGCGCCAGCGAGCCGCCGATCGTGCCGCGGTGCCTGATCTGCGGGTCGCCGACCAGCGAGGCGGCGTGCGCGAGCAGCGGCGCATCGGCCCTGACCAGCTCGGACGACGCCAGGTCGGCGTGCCTGGTGGTCGCGCCGATGACCAGTTCGTCGCCGTCGACGCTGATCCCGGCCAGGTCGGCGACCCGCGCGATGTCGATCAGCACCTCGGGAGCGGCGAGCCTGAGCTTCATCATCGGCAGCAGCGAGTGACCGCCGGCGAGCACCTTGGCGTCGTCGCCGTGCTGGGACAGTAGCTCGATCGCGTGCGCGGCCGACTCGGCGGCGACATAGTCGAACGGAGCGGGAATCATGCGGTCACCTCGGCCTGACCTGATGCGGCGAGCACGGCGCGGATGATGTTGTGGTAGCCGGTACACCGGCACAAGTTGCCCTCGAGTCCCTCGCGGACCTGTTCCTCGGTCGGGCTCGGGTTCTCCCTCAGCAGGCTGACCGCTGCCATCACCATGCCGGGGGTGCAGAACCCGCACTGCAGCCCGTGCTCGGCGCGGAACGCCGCCTGGACCGGGTGCAGCTCGCCGGCCGCCGCCAGCCCCTCGGCGGTGACGACGTCCTGACCCGTCGCCTGCGCCGCGAGCACGGTGCACGACTTCACGGACTCGCCGTTCAGCAGCACGGTACAGGCACCGCACGAGGTGGTGTCGCATCCGATGTTGGCCGCGCGCAGGCCGCACACCTCGCGCAGGTAATGCACGAGGAGCAGCCGTGGCTCGACATCGTCCGACCGCTGCTCGCCGTTGACGGTGAGCTCGACCTGCATCACGCACTCTCCGAATCTGTTCCCTGGGCTGAAGCTTCAACGAGCGCACGCCAGACGCGCATCGGCGTGGTCGGCATCTCCACATGCCTGACGCCGAGATGAGCGACGGCGTCGATGATCGCGCTCTGCACGGCCGGGGTCGCGCCGATCGTTCCCGCTTCCCCGATTCCCTTCACGCCCAGCGGGTTGTAGCTGGTTGGCGTCTCCATGCTGGCCAGCTCGAAGCTGGGCAGCTCGGTCGCCGAGACGATCGGGTAGTCGGCGAAGCTGGCCGTCAGCGGGTTGCCGTCGGCGTCGTAGACGACCTCCTCGAGCAGGGCCTGGGCGGCACCCTGGGCGATCCCGCCGTGCCGCTGGCCCTCGGCGAGCAGTGGGTTGAGCACCAGGCCGGCGTCGTCGACGGTGATCACCCGGCGTAGCACCGCCTTCCCGGTCTCGGTGTCCACCTCGGCGACGGCTACATGGGTGCCGAACGGGAAGGTGGCGCCGGGCGCGGTGAAGATCGAGTGCACGAACAGCCGCTCGTCCTTGGCGAGATCGGCCAGGCGCACCGACGCGTCGGGGTCGCCGGCCACCGCGAACGCGCTGCGGCCCGGATCGAACTGCAGGTCGGCGGCGCTCGCCTCGAGCGCCGCCGCGGCCCGCTCCCTGGCCAGCTCGATCAGCTCCTTGGACGCCTGCTGCACGGCCGCGCCGCCCTGCTGCAGGCTCCGCGAGCCGCCGGTTCCGCCGCCAACCGGGATCAGGTCGGTGTCGCCCCACCTGACCGTGAAGTTCTCGACCGGGATGCCGAGTTCCTCGCTGGCGATCATGGCCCAGGCGGTCGAGTGGCCCTGGCCGTGCGGCGAGGTGCCGGTCAGGATCGTCGCTGTCCCGTCGGGATGGACCTCGACGGTCGCGTTCTCCTGCGGCGCGCCCGATTCGTCGCCGCCGCCGGTGATCTCGACGTAGCAGGAGACTCCGATGCCCATTTGCACCGTGCCGCCGCTCGCCCGGCGGCTGGCCTGCTCGGCGCGCAGATCCGCGTATCCGGCCGCCTCCAGTGCCTTGTCCAGGGCGGCCGCGTAATCGCCGCTGTCGTAGAGAGCGCCGAACGCGGTCTGGTGCGGCTCGGTGAAGGGCGGCAGGAGGTTGCGGCGCCTGACATCGGCGGGGTCCATGCCGATCTCGGCGGCGAACAGGTCCAGCGCCCGCTCCAGGGCGGCGGTGGCCTCCGGGCGGCCCGCGCCGCGATATGCGCCGATCGGCGTGGTCGTGGTGACGACGGAGGTCCCGATCGCCTCGGCGTTCGGGATCGAGTACGGGCCGGTGGCCATCATGATCGTCAGGAACGGCAGCACGGCGCCGATCCTCGGGTAGGCCCCGCCGTCCTGGATGATCTCGAGCCGGTAGCCGAGCACATCGCCGTCCCGGCTGCCGCCGATCATGATCGTGTGCCGCTGCCCGCGGCCGTGCGTCATCGAGATCAGGTTCTCGAACCTCGTCTCGGTCCACCGGGCCGGGCGGCCGAGCTGCCTGGCGACCCACGCGACAACGGCGTGCTCGGGGTCGGCGCCGAACTTGGCCCCGAACGCACCGCCGACGTCCGGCGTGATCACCCGGACCTGGCTGGCCTCGACGTCGAGCATCTTGGCCAGGTCGTCCCGCGCGCTCTGGGCGCCCTGGTTGGGTATCCAGGTGGTGAGCCTGCCGTCCTCGCCCCAGACCGCGGCGGCCGCCCGGGACTCCATCGGAGCGGGAGCGACCCGCTGGTTGCCGAACGTGTGGCTGACAACGACCTCGCAGCCGTCGAAGAGCTCGGGCTTCAGGCTGCCCGCATTGCCGAACTCAACCACCACGTTGGTGCCGGCGTCCTCGAACAGGATCGTCTCGTTGGACAGCGCGTCGTCGAAATCGACCACCGCGGGCAGCGGGTCGTAGTCCACGTCGACCAGCTCGACCGCGTCCTCGCCCTGGTACGGGTCCTCGGTGACGACGACGGCGACCGGATCGCCGACGAAGCGGACCTTGTCGATCGCGAGCAGCCGCCTGGTCATCTTCGCGTTCAGCATGCCCGCCATCATCGGCTCGATCGCCGGCAGGTCGGCGAGGTCGGCGCCGGAGAAGGCCGCGATGACGCCGGGCGCGGCGAGCGCGGCGCTGAGGTCGACCCGGCCGATCCGCGCGTGCGCGATGGGGGAGCGGACGAAGAACACGTGACAGGCGCCGTCCAGCGCCTCGTCCGTCAGGTCTTCGGTGTAGACACCGCCGGTCGTCAGGAACCGCGGGTCTTCGGTCCGCAGGACCCTCGTGCCAAGGATGCTCATCGGCGACTGGCCTCCTCGTTCGCTGCGCTGCCGGCCGTCAGGGCCGCTACCTGGCCGTTACGGGCCGCTGCCGGCCGATGGCCCGCATGCAGACTCTACAGATGGCGGCCGAGGATTCAATCGCTGGATCCGGATCAGGCGGCCGGCCCCCGGTCGGGCGAGGAATGCCGCGAGGCCGCCAATGGTTGAACCTGTCGCACCGGGCATTTCCGGCGCCAAGGCCGCGGCGGACCTGAGCCGCGGCTTCGTCTTGTCCGGCAGTAGCAACCGGCCGCGCGGGTGCCGGGCAGACGGCTCGCCGGACGGCCCCGGGAAGGCCGCCAGGCAGCACGAGATTCGGGCCCAAAACCTGTTGGGCGCCTCTGACCGGCCCAGATAGGATCGGCTGCCTGGGCGCCCACCTGATCAGATTGGAACTTTGTCATGTTTACGCGCGCGCTGACGCGCCGCTATCCCGTCTTGTCGAACCGCAATTTCCGGCTCCTGCTGGCCGACCGCCTGCTAGCTCCGATGGCTGCGACGTTCTCGCTGGTTGGCGTCTCGTTCGCGGTTCTGGCCGCGACCGGCTCGACCGCTGACCTGTCTTATGTCATCGCCGCCCAGGCCGCGCCATCGCTCGTCTTCCTGCTCGTCGGCGGGGTGATCGCCGACCGGATCGCCCCGCAGCTGGTCATCGTCGCCGCGAACGTGATGGTCGCCGCGGGCGAGGGAACCTTCGGCATCCTGGTCCTGACCAGCCATCCGGCCGTCTGGGTCATGATTTCCCTGGAGCTGCTGACCGGCACCGGGGTGGCGCTCTTCTACCCGGCTTCGATGGCGCTGCTGCCGCGGCTGGTGACAACCGAGCAGATGCGCGAGGCCAGCGCGATCAGCCGGCTGACGATGAACGCGGCCATGATGGCAGGAGCCGCGCTGGCCGGCGAGTGCGTGGCGCTGTTCGGGGCAGGCTGGGCGCTCGCGGTCTGCGGCGTCGGCATGTTCGCGACCGTTCCGCTGCTGCTGGCGATTAAGGTCGCGCCGCTTGACCGGCCGGAGGTGGCTGGCGCGCACGAGCCAGCACCGAGCATGCTCCGCGAACTGCGTGAGGGATGGTCGGAGTTCCGGTCGCACAC
>JADGPC010000100.1 GCA_017882645.1 Streptosporangiales bacterium
CCCGCGGCCCGGGAACGCTAGTCCTTCTCATGGCCGTTGCCCATCTGGAAGCCATCAGCACCGAGCTGATCAAGCGCGGCCGGGACCGGGCCACGCCGGTCGCGGTGATCAAGGACGGGACTATGCCCACGCAGCAGGTACTGACATCGACACTCGAGCACGTCGCGGCCGACACCGCCCGCCGCCGGATCAGGCCGCCGGCCGTAGTGGTCATCGGCGAGGTGGTCAACCTCGGCGACCAGCTGGGAATGGCAGGTGCCGCGTGAGCGGGCCGACGCTGCTCGCGGTGGCGCACGGCAGCGGGTACCCGGGCGCGACGGAAACGGTGACCGCGCTGGTCCGTCAGGTCGAGCGACTGGCCCCGGTACTCGATATCCAGCTGGCGTTCGTCGAGTACGCCGAGCCGACCCTGGCCGACGCGCTCAACGCCGCCGGTCCCGACCTGGTCATCGTCCCGCTGCTGCTGTCGACCGGCTATCACCTGACCACGGACATCGCCGGCGCGGCCACCGCCGTCGACACCGCGATCACCGCGATCGGGACCGGGCCGCGCGTCGCTGGCCCGCTTGGGCCCGACCCGCTGCTGGTCACCGCCCTGACCGGGCGGCTGGCCGAGGCCGGCGTCCCGGCCGGAACGCCCGTGGTCCTGGCCGCGGCCGGCTCGTCGGATCCGGAGGCCGCCGCGCAGGTGACGGCCCAGGCGGACCTGCTGGCTGACGCGCTTGGCGTGCCGGTCGCCGCATCGTTCGCCGCCGCCGGGCGGCCGACGGTCGCCGAGGCGGTCGCCGGCCTCCGGACCAGGACGGGCGGTCCCGTCGCCGTGGCGTCCTACCTGCTGGCTCCCGGGCAGTTCTACGACCGGCTGGGCCAGAGCGGCGCCGACTGGGTCACCGCGCCGCTCGGCGCGCATCCGGCCGTCGCGGCTCTGGTCATCGACCGGTACCGAACCCATCGTGCGCCGGCGGCACGCGCCGCCTAGCCGGGCAGCGCGGTGCGGTCAGGCTGGACAATGGGAGCATGACGACCGCCAACTCCGGACCTGGCGTACCGGGCGGAACGGACGAGCGCGGCCTCAGAATCCGGCCGGCCGGCCGGGTGATCCTGCTCGATCCCGACGACCGCGTCCTGCTGATGAGATATGACGACGGGCCGCCCAACGGCGTCCACTGGTGCACGCCGGGGGGCGGGCTCGATCCAGGCGAGGACTATGCCGCCGGAGCCCAGCGCGAGCTGGCCGAGGAGACCGGATGGGACGACATCACGCTGCTCGGTGAGGTATACCGCCGCGAGCACACGATGGAGTACGCGGACGCCATCGTCCGCCAGGTGGAGCGCTTCTACCTGGCCAGGACCGATCAGCCGGAACGGTCGATCACCGGCGTCGAGGCGATGCACGCCGCCGACGGCATCGCGGCATGGCGCTGGTGGACCCTGGCCGAGCTGGACAGCACCGCCGAGGCGATCTGGCCAGCAGAGCTACCCGGCCTGATCAGGCAGACGCTGTCCTGATCAGGCGACGGCGCTGTGCGTTCTTCCGCCCTGGTACGAGACCCAGGAGCTGATCTGCCAGATCGGCTAGGCACCGGCTGGGCAACTGAGCGCCGGGACCGGGCTGCGTGCGGGCCGTATTCGCCTGGTGAGGCTCAGGACGGCTCGGCCCTGACCATCCGGACCAGGGCCCGCAGCCCGGCCTGCAGTTCCTGGTGATCGCTGATCCCGTCCAGGGTCGCCTCGATCTGGCGGCCGATCGTGTCGATCCGGCGCGCCAGGTCCGCTGCCCGCGAGCGGGCCGCCTCCCGGTCAGCCGCCTGCGCGTCCCGCAGGCGGGCCAGGTCGGTGGTCAGCAGTTCCCGCGTGTGCGAGCTGCCGTCGGCCAGCCTGGCGTCGGTCCGGCGCAGGTCGTCGGTCAGGCCGCGCTGCACGGCCGCCAGGCCGTCGGTGAGCTCTCTGACCGAGCCGTCCAGCCGGTCCACCCGCTGGCGCAAAGTGACGATGTCGTCGCGCGGCTGCAGGCTCTCGCGCGACAGCGCGCTGAGCCGCTGGCGCAGGTGCGCGAAGTACGCTGCGGCCGGCCTGATCGTCGCCGACAGCAGATAGGAGGCGGTGATGTAATAGCCCAGCGAATCGCCCGAGTAGTAGGTGATGACGGCGGTCACCGCGGCGGTGCACAGGTGCCCGCCGAGCGCGAACCACAGCATCCGGCGGGCGATCCGCCGCGCCTCAGCTTCCTGCTCGGCCCGGACCGCGATCCCGCGGCCGCGCGACACGGCCTGGTCCGTCACGACGCGGCGGGCTGCGAAGTACAGATTCCACGGCACGGCGACCAGCACGATCAGCCAGCCGAGCGCGACGGCTCCGGCGGCGATCGACAGGACGGTCCGCAGCGGAACCCCCGAGACGCGGGCCAGCCAGGCGATCAGCAGGGCCGCACCGGTGCCGGCCACGAGCATCGCCCACCATCTGATCACCGCGCGACCGCTGTTCTCGTCACTCATGGCGCGAGCGTATGGTCCGGCTCCGCTCCCCGGACCTGCTCAGCTACTCAAAAGGGGCTGAGTACTGCTACCTATCGGGCGCTAGCCGAGCGCGCGGCTGACAGTCAGGTGGCTGGTCTGGCTGATGACGAACGCCCGCTCCTGGTTACCGGCCCAGTAATAGCCCACTGCGCTGCACCGGCCCGCCGCGGTGCAGGCGATCGCGGCGATCTGCGCCAGCCCGTCGTTGCCGAGCGCGGTCGTGATGACGCGCGGGGTGGTCAGGGCGCCCCTGACCTGGCTGGTGACGAATACCTGGCCGGGGCCGGACCCGTCCGGATTGTAGGAGCTGGTGGTATAGCGCCCGGCGATGCCGCAGTTGCCGGGCGAGGAGCACGACAGCGCGGTGATCACGGCGTACCCGAACTTGCTGACGGCCGCGATGTCCGGGATCCGCTCCGCCCAGCCCCAGGTTCCGCGTCGCTGGCGGACCACGTACGGCACCGCGAACGCCCTCGTGCTCGAGCCTTCCGGATGCTGCCAGTAGCCGGACCCGCCGGCCGTGCAGTAGCCGGGCACGGTGCAGGACACCGCGCTGAGCTGCGAGCTGCCGCGCTTGGTCAGGCCTGCGGTGCCGGGAATCTCCCGCGCTGTGCCCCAGGTGCCGCGGACCTGGCTGGCGACCAGGGCCCGGGCCATCTTCTGGCCCGCTCCGCCCGCCGTGCAGTTGCCGGACGTGGCGCACGAGATCATGGTCATGCTGGCCTTGCCGAAGGTGCTTCCGGCGGGGGTGGCGACCCGGTGGGCCTTGCCCCAGGTGCCGCCGGCCTGACTCACCACCAGCCCGCCGGCCGTGGCGCCGCAGTTGCCCGGCGACGCGCACGACACCGAGCTGACCCCGGCCGTCCCCTGGATATGCTGCGCGGTGCCCCAGGTGCCGTTGACCTGGCTGACAACGAAGCCGTTCGGCCGGCAGCACGACCCATGGTCGAAGGGCCGGCCGAACGAACCGCCGGCACTGCACTCACCTGGCGACGCGCACGACACGGAGCTGACCCCGGCCTGCTGGCGCGTATTGAGGGCAGCGAGACCGGGGACGGCCCGTGCCGTGCCCCACGTGCCATGTACCTGGCTGACCACGAACGCCGCGGTCATCGGCGCACCGCCCGCAGAACGCCCGCTGATGTAGTAGCCGCCGGCGCTGCAGTTACCCGGTGAGGCGCAGGACACCGTGCTGACCTGGGCGTTGCCGCCCTTGTTCAGGGCGGCGAGGCCGGGGACCTCCAGTGCCTTGTCCCAGGTGCCGCTGACCTGGCTGACGACGAACGCCTGCGACGTGCGCCCCGACGCGTAGAAGCCGCCGGCGCTGCAGTTACCCGGCGAGGCACACGACACCGCAGTGAGGCCAGAATCGCCGCTACAGCCGCAGCCAGCCGTCGGGGGTGGACAGGCGACCGTACATCTCCGCACCGTCAGTCCGGAACTTCTCGCGAGCGGCGGCCCGGTGCACCAGAACCGGGAACCCGCCCGGCGGCCCGGCGTCCTCCACGGTCAGCGTTCGCCCGTCGAACTCGACCAAGGTAGGTTCCGGATACATAACCGAACCTTATCGGCGGTTATTGGCCAGGCCGATGCGCCTCGCGACCGCCAGGCTGGCCGGCCGATCTGGCCGACCGCTCTGCCGGGCGGGTCAACCTCAGGGCCGCCTTCTTCGTACTTGGTAGGCGAGACGAGGAGGTCGGGGTCGAGTTCAGCTGGCTGCCCCCGACCAAGGCGAACCTGTCGATGCTGCACCAGCGGATTCCCGCCGGGTTGAAGCTCGTCTGACGGTTCCCGGACGACGCGGGATGTCGGTAGCTCACGGCAGTATGGAGGCATGGCCGCGCGCGCAACTCCGGAGCACGCCTCCGATGCCGCCACCGGGGCGCTGGCCGGCTTCTCCGAGCCGACCGCGTCCTGGTTCCGTGCTGCCTTCGCGGAGCCGACTGCCGCTCAGGCCCAGGCCTGGGAGGCGATCGGAAACGGAGAGAACGCGCTGGTCGTCGCGCCAACCGGGTCGGGCAAGACGCTGGCCGCGTTCTTGTGGGCGATCGACAAGCTGGCTACCGAGCCGATTCCGGCCGAGGCGTCCAGGCGCTGCCGGGTGCTGTATATCTCGCCACTCAAGGCGCTGGCCGTCGACATCGAGCGCAACCTGCGCTCGCCGCTGGCCGGGGTCAGCCAGGCGATGCGGCGGCTCGGCTTGCCCGAGCCGGAGATCAGGGTCGGGGTGCGCACCGGCGATACTGCCGCCGACGAGCGCCGCCAGCTGGCCAGCAAGCCGCCCGACATCCTGATCACCACTCCCGAGTCGCTGTTCCTCCTGCTCACGTCGCGGGCCAGGGAAGGGCTGCGCAACGTCGAGACGGTGATCATCGACGAAGTGCACGCGCTGGCAGGCGGCAAGCGCGGCGCGCACCTGGCGCTCTCGCTCGAACGGCTCGACGTGCTGCGGGGCGCGCAGGCCGCAGACGGGTCCGGCGGCGGCGCGCCGGTCAGGCCCGCGCAGCGGATCGGCTTGTCCGCGACCGTCCGGCCGCCCGAGGAGGTCGCTTCCTTCCTCGGCGGCGCGCTGCCGGTCACGATCGCCGCGCCGCCGAGTGACAAGCGGCTCGACCTGACGATCGTGGTGCCGGTGCAGGACATGTCCGACCTCGGATCGGATGGTGCCAGCCGACCCGGGCCGGCACCACGGCCGGCCGGCATTGTCGGGCCAGCCGAGTTTGCGGCCCAGGCAGGGGTCGGCAATCCCAGTCCCGGCCAGGACCGGGCCGGCCCGCCGGGCGGCGAGCCGGCCGGAGGGCGCCCGCGGAATAACTCGATCTGGCCGCACGTCGAGGCCCAGGTGCTCGACGCCATCGAGCGGCACCGTTCCACGATCGTGTTCGCGAACTCACGGCGGCTGGCCGAGCGGCTCTGCGCGCGGCTCAACGAACTGGCCGCCGAGCGCGCGGTCGAGCGCGCGGAGCTCGCCGGAATCTCGGCCGACGACATCACTCCCCCGGTCGTCGCCCGGGCCCACCATGGCTCGGTGTCCCGCATCGAGCGGGCTCAGATCGAGGAGGCGCTGAAGGCCGGACGGCTGCCGGCGGTCGTGGCCACGTCGAGCCTGGAGCTCGGCATCGACATGGGCGCGGTGGATCTCGTTATCCAGGTCGAGTCACCGCCGTCGGTCGCGAGCGGCCTGCAGCGGACCGGACGCGCCGGTCACAACGTCGGTGACGTCTCGCGCGGTGTCATCTTCCCCAAGTACCAGGGTGACCTGGTGCAGGCGACGGTCGTGGCCGGCCGGATGCGCGGCGGCCAGATCGAAGAGCTGCGGATGCCGCGGAACCCGCTCGACGTGCTGGCCCAGCAGGTCGTGGCGATGACCGCGATGGACGAGTGGACCGTCGATGACCTGCTCGCGACGGTCCGCCGGGCGGCGCCGTTCGGCGGCCTGACCAGGCCGGTGCTCGAGGCTGTGCTGGACATGCTGGCCGGCCGGTATCCGAGCGAGGAGTTCGCCGGGCTGCGGCCCCGGCTGGTCTGGGACCGGGCGACCGGGACGCTGCGTGGCCGGCCAGGCGGCCAGCGGATCGCGGTCACCAACGGCGGCACCATCCCGGACCGCGGCCTGTTCGGCGTCTTCCTGGCCGGGGCGGCCGACAAGAGCGGCCGCCACTCGCGCCGGGTGGGCGAGCTCGACGAGGAGATGGTCTACGAGTCGCGGGTCGGTGACGTCTTCGTGCTCGGCGCGAGCTCGTGGCGGATCGAGGACATCACGGCGGACCAGGTCATCGTCTCGCCCGCGCCAGGACAGCCGGGCAAGCTGCCGTTCTGGCACGGGGACACGCCGGGCCGCCCGGCCGAGCTCGGCCGGGCCATCGGCGAGTACTGCCGCGAGCTGAGCGCTGCCGATCCGGACCAGGCGCTGGCGAGGCTGCGCGCGGACGGTCTCGACGAGCTGGCCACGGCCAACCTGCTCGCCTACCTGACCGGCCAGCGCGAGGCGACCGGCTACCTGCCTGACGACAAGACGCTGGTGCTCGAGCGGTTCCGCGACGAGCTGGGCGACTGGCGGCTGATCCTGCACAGCCCGTACGGAGCCAAGGTGCACGCGCCCTGGGCGCTGGCGATCGCGGCACGGCTGCGCGAGCGGTACGGCGGCATGGACGTCCAGGCCATGTACACCGACGACGGGATCGTGATCAGGGTCCCCGATTCCGACGATCCGCCCCCGGCCGGCTTCGCCTTGCTCGACCCGGACGAGGTGGAGCAGCTCGTCACGGCCGAGCTCGGCACATCGGCCCTGTTCGCGTCAAGGTTCCGCGAGTGCGCCGCCCGCGCGCTGCTGCTGCCGAAGCGGCAGCCCGGCCGCCGGTCCCCGCTCTGGCAGCAGCGCCAGCGGGCCGCCCAGCTGCTGGCGGTGGCCAGCGGCTACGGCAGCTTCCCGATCGTGCTGGAGACGATGCGCGAGTGCCTGCAGGACGTGTTCGACGTCCCAGCGCTGATCGGGCTGATGCGGGACCTGTCCGGCCGCCGGGTCAGGCTCGTGGAGGTCGAGACCGCGACCGGTTCCCCGTTCGCGCGCGCGCTGCTGTTCCGGTACATCGGGGCGTTCATGTACGAGGGCGATGCGCCGCTGGCCGAGCGCCGCGCGCAGGCGCTGGCCCTGGACTCGGCGCTGCTCGCTGAGCTGCTCGGCCAGGCCGACCTCAGGGAACTGCTGGATCCGCAGGTCGTCGCCGACGCCGAGCGCGACCTGCAGCGGCTGTCGTCCGGCCGGCAGTGCTCGACGATGGAACAGCTCGCCGACCTGATCAGGGAGATCGGGCCGCTGCCAGCCGGCGAGGTCGCGCAGCGCTGCGCTGAGCCAGCCGCGGCGCCGGATTGGATCACCGAGCTCGCCGCTCAGCGCCGGATCATCGAGGTGCGGATCGCCGGCGAGCAGCTCTGGGCGGCGATCGAGGACGCGGGCAGGCTGCGGGACGCGCTCGGAGTCGCGCTACCGACCGGTATCCCGGTCGCCTTCACCGAGCTGCTGCCCGACCCGCTCGGCGATCTGGCCAGCCGGTATGCGCGCACGCACGGCCCGTTCACGGCCAGCGACGTCGCGCACCGGTACGGCCTGGGCATCGCGGTCATCACCGGGGTCCTGCACCGGCTCGCGGCCGACGGCCGGGTCGCGGAGGGCGAGTTCCTGCCGAGCCTGGCGGGCCAGCAGTGGTGCGACGCGGGCGTGCTGCGGATGCTCAAGCGCCGCTGCCTAGCCCGGCTGCGTCAGGAAGTCGAGCCGGTGCCGATGCAGGTCTTCGCCGCGTTCCTGCCGGCCTGGCAGGACGCGCTGCACGACGCGGCGGCCGGCCCGAGCACGAAGAAAGCGGCCGGGTCAGGCTGGCAGCCCAGGCGGCGGGGCCGGACCACCGGCCCGGATGCCGTCTACGCCGTGGTCGAGCAGCTGGCCGGCGCAGCCGTGCCGGCAGGCGCCATCGAGTCGCTGGTCCTGCCGGCCCGGGTCGACGGCTACACGCCGGCCATGCTCGACGAGCTGACCGCGGCCGGAGACGTGATCTGGGCGGGGGCGGGCGCGCTGCCCGGCGGGGACGGCTGGCTGGTGCTGGCGCCCGCCGAGTCAGCGCCGCTGCTGCTTCCGCCGCCCGGCGAGATCACGATGACGCCGGTGCACGAGGCCGTGCTTTCGGTGCTGGACGGAGGCGGGGCACTATTCTTCCGTGCGCTGGCCGACCGGGTCGTCGACCGGATGACCGCTCCGGACGCCAAGCCCGGCCGGGCGGCGGGCGGCGACCGGACTGGCGGCGGTGCGGCCGGGAATGGCGGCGACGGCGCAGGCAGCGACCGGACGGCCCGGATGCGGACCCTCAGCCGGGTCACCGACCAGGCTGTCGCGGCGGCGATCTGGGACCTGGTCTGGGCTGGCCTGCTGACCAATGACACGCTGGCGCCGCTGCGAACCGTGCTCGGTGCCGGCAAGTCCTGGACGCCAGGGCCGCGCCAGGGCGGCCCGGGCGCGCCGATGGCCGGCCTGGGCGCCGACAACCGGGGCGCTGGCGGTCCCGAACGCGGCAGTCAGGCGGGCGGCCCGATGATGAACGGCGGCGCGGCACCCGGCGGCATGGCAAGCGGCTCGCCCGGCAGCATGGCAAGCAGCTCGCCCGGCAGCACCGCCGGCAGCTCGCAGGCGGCCGGCCGGCCCGCGCTGACACGCGGCCTGGGACACGGGGGCGGCCGGCTCAGCGCGCGGCGCTCCGGCTTCGGCCGGGGTTCCCTGCCGTCCCACGCGGGGCCGCCGACCGTGAGCGGCCGATGGTCGCTGGTGCCGCCGCCCGATTCCGATCCGACCAGGAGGCTGCACGCCAAGGCGCTGTCGCTGCTCGACCGGCACGGCATCGTGATCCGCGGCGTGGCCGCTACCGAGCGGGTATCCGGCGGCTTCGGCGCGCTCTACCCGGTGCTGCGGGCCATGGAAGAGACCGGCCAGTGCCGCCGCGGCTATTTCGTCGAGGGGCTAGGGGCAGCCCAGTTCGCGCTGCCGGGGGCGGTGGACCGGATGCGCGCGATGGCCGACTCCGTCCTGGCGTCGCTGCCCGCCGCAGCCGGCGCCGCGGCCCCGTCGTCCGAAGCCCCGTGGCTGACCGCAGGCTCGCGAACCGGCCCGGTCGCCATGTCCGCCGACCTGTGGGCTGCGCCCGGCACCGGGCCGCCATCGTGGCAGGCGAGGTCCGAGGCCACCGTGGTGGTGCTCGCGGCCGCCGATCCAGCGAATGCCTACGGGGCGGCGCTGCCCTGGCCCGCCCGGCCGGACGAGACGGCGGGCGGTCACCGGCCGGGCCGCAAGGCCGGGGCCCTGGTGATCCTGGTCGCCGGCCAGCTCGTCCTCTACGTCGAACGCGGCGGCAAGACGCTGCTGTCGTGGACCTCCGACCCGGTGCAGCTCGGCCCGGCGACCGCCGCGCTCGCCGGTGCCGTCCGCGCCGGAGCGCTTGGCAGGCTGACCGTGGAACGTGCCGACGGCGGCGCCGTCTACGACTCGCCGCTCGCCCAGGCGCTCGAGGCGGCCGGATTCCGGCCGACGCCCCGCGGCCTGCGCCTGCGCGGCTAGCGGCTAGCCCGGATCCGCCGGTCCGCCTGGCCGGCTGACCTTGCTACTCGAAGCTGCGGACCAATGACCCTGCTGGCCGGCGGTCAGCCGCGGCAGGGTAAGAACCGGGAGGAAATATGCCCAGCACCCAGACATCGCAGCCCGCCACGCATCCGGCTGATCGTGGCGCACCGCCGTTGCTGCTCACGCCGCTGGCGCAGCGGATGGAGGCCGCGCACGGCGAGTCGGCGGTGCAGCGCGACCCCGAGTTCATCCGCAGGCAGCTTCCGGCCATCGCCCGTTACACCAGCTACTTCAGCCCCGAGGTGCGCGGACTCGACCGGCTGCCAGCGGAAGGTCCCGCGCTGGTGGTCGGCAACCATTCGTGCCTGTTCTACATGCCCGAGGCATGGATCAGCGGGCAGGCCGTGCTGTCCCGCCGCGGCATCGGCTCGCCATCATATTTGCTCACTTATGACCTTCTGCTCGCCCTGCCGGGCATCGGGCCCGCGCTGCGCCGACTGGGCGCGATCCCGGCGAGCGCTCAGGACGCCGAGCAGGCGCTGGGGCGCGGCGCGTGCGTCGTGGTGTATCCGGGCGGCGACCTCGAGGCCTGCCGCCCGTGGACGCAGCGCAATCAGATCGACTTCGGCGGCAGGAAGGGCTTCGTACGGCTGGCGCTGCGCACCGGCGTCCCCGTCGTGCCGGTCGTGGCGCACGGCGGCCAGCACGCTGTCGTGGTGCTGTCCCGCGGTGACCGGCTGGCCCGGGCGGCGGGCCTGCACAACATCCGGATCAAGGTCTTTCCCTTCCTGGCCGGCCCGTTCGGCGTGACCTCGATCCTGACTCCGCCGGCACCGATGCCGGCCCAGCTGACCGTCGAGTTCCTGCCCCCGCTGGACTGGACTGGCTACGGTCAGGAGGCAGCCGCCGACCCGGCCATCGTGTCCGGCTGCTACGACGACATCACCGGGCGTATGCAGGCCGCCCTCGACCGGCTGGCGGCCGAGCGGCCTTATCCGCTGCTGGACGGATACTCGCGGCTGACCACGCGGACAGGCGCGGCCGCGATGCGGCGAGCCAGAGATCTCGGCCGCGCCCTGTCCAGAGCCGGCCACCTGGTCGTCCCCTGAGCAGCGCGCCCGCGCCAAGCCGCCACGCCGGTCGGCTCACGTGACAGGTGCGGCTAGCG
This sequence comes from Streptosporangiales bacterium, assembly GCA_017882645.1. Lineage (GTDB taxonomy): Bacteria > Actinomycetota > Actinomycetes > Streptosporangiales > Streptosporangiaceae > Chersky-822. The sequence goes on from JADGPC010000100.1 coordinate 10,787, forward strand.
CCAGTGCTCGGTGACCGGCTTCAGGCACCCGATCGCCGGCCCCCACAGCAGCCGCACGGTCATCGAGTCCCACCTCACGGCCGAGCTTGGCCGGGGCTTCAGCTGGGTCACGGTCAGGCCGCAGACCTGCGTGGCGAACCAGGACCAGGCACCACGCTTGCCGATCTGCCTGGTCGCGATCAGCTTCCAGCCATGCGCCGCCGCCCGGTAGCCGGCCGCCGTGACGGTCGCGCTCGGCGGGCTACCTCCAGCCCGGGTAGCGGTCAGCACCACCTTGAAGCTGGTCAGCGCTGCCGTGGCTAGCTGGCGCCGCTGCGGCGCGTGGGCTCCGGCGGCGCCGCTGGCTGCGCTGGCCGTGGCCAGCAGGGCCAGCAGGCTCACGGCCACGACAGCAGCGGGGCGCCGCAGACGAGCAGGCATCGAGTCGTCCTTTCACTTCTGGCCGGCCTGAGCCGCCCTGACCATCCGGGCCGGCCTGGGTCATCCTTTACGCTGCTGGCCGGCCTGCTCCTGGTAAGCGTGCACCTGGGACACCCTGGTCACAAGGACCAGTTGACCTTGTCCCTGGGTGAGAGGGCAGCGTTCGAGATGGCCGGGCAGCCCCCGCCTGGCAGAGGAGGAAACGCGTGCGCCTGCTGACGATCGGGGCCTTCGCGCGGGCATCCAGGCTCTCGCCGAAGGCGCTGCGCCTGTACGACGAACTCGGCCTGCTCCGGCCGGCTGAGGTCGATCCGGCTTCCGGGTACCGCTTACAGTCCGGCCCAGGAATAGGGATTTCACCCGATCCGGCTGCCGGGGCCTTAGCACCAGGATCAATGGTGCGGGCCAGGACGTGGCCCACCGTGAGGGAGGCCGAAATGCATCCGGACATAACGCGGGCAGTAGCCGCGGCGCGCGTGCAGGACCTGCTGGTCGCCGCGGAGCAATCGGACCTGGCCAGGCAGGCGCGCCGGGCCACGCGCCACGCGAAGCCGGGCCGAGCCCGGCCGAGGCCGTTCCGGCGCTCGGGGCGCCGCGCCAGGCCGGTGCCGGCCGCGCGGGCCGCGGGCCCGGCTACGGTCAGCAACGCGGCCAGGCGCGAGCCGGCCGATGGCAGCGGTCACGCCGGACGCCGAGCCGCATGAGCGCAGGTGCAGGCGCAGCGCCAGCCGCGACAAGCACGCTGTCGGTACTCGGTGGCATGCTGGAGGACGTCAGCGCTCGGTCGATCAGCCCGACCGTTGTTGGCCGGGTTCAGCAGCTTGCCGTGCTCGATGACGCCCTCGACGCGGCTCGCCACGCCAGCCCGTCGACCGCCCTGATCGGCGGCGAGGCGGGCGTCGGCAAGTCCCGGCTGATCAGCGAGCTGGCCTGATCGCGGCCGGCCTTACTCCCCGCGAGATGGACGTGCTGCGGCTGGTGGCGGAGGGACGGAGCAATGCCGGAATCGCCGACGAGCTGTTCATCTCGATCAAGACCGTCAGCGTGCACGTGTCGAACATCCTGGCCAAGCTCGGCGCGGCCAGCCGGATGGAGGCGGCGGCAACCGCTCACCGCCTGCACCTCCTGGATGCCGATTCCGCGGCTTAGCGCCCGTCACCCCACAAGTCGGTGACGGCCATCCCGAAGTCAGCCAGCAGCCGCCGCAGCAATGGCAGCGAGAGCCCGATGACGTTGCCCGGGTCGCCGTCGATGCCGTCGATGAACGGCGCAGCGCGTCCGTCGATGCTGAACGCGCCAGCCAGGGCCAGCGGCTCGCCGGTCGCGACGTAGGCGGCCAGCTCGGCATCGCCCGGCCGGCCGAAGCGGACGATCGTGCGGGCGACGCCGCGCGCCCGGCGGCCCTGGCCCGGCTCGATCAGGCAGTGCCCGGTCAGCAGCGTCCCCTCTCGGCCCGCCAGCCGCTGCCACATGCTGACGGCCGCCTCGGCCGAAGCCGGCTTGCCGAGCGCCGCTCCGTCGAGATCGAGCAGCGAGTCGCAGCCAAGCACCAGCGCGTCCGGCCGCTGCGCCGCGACCGCCGCTGCCTTGCGGTCGGCGAAGAGCTGGACCAGCGCTGGCGTGTCACTTATCGCGTCGGCCGTTTCGTCGACCCCGCTGACCACGACCTCGGGGTCCATCCCGGCGTCCCGCAGGACCCGCAGCCGCCCCGCCGATCCTGAAGCGAGCACGAAGGCCGGCGGCCGCTGTCGCATCACGCGGATATCGTAACGGTCATCAGACCGGGCCGAGCGGGCTGCGCGGCTCGGCCGGGAAGGCGCACGCGATCGGGTCGCCCGGGCTGACCACCCCGCCGGCGAGAACGACGGCCATCCCCCGGCCTTGCGCACCAGCCTGACCGAAGCACAGGGCGGCTTGCTGAACGCGTGGGCCTCGTCCCGGCCGACGGCAGTCACGATGGCGGAGCACAGTTGCACGAAATGTCTCGTTCCGCTTAAGGGAAGTTGCCGCCGATGGCGCCGCCAAGGCCGCCGACGATGCCCCGATCATCCCGCTCGCGCTCGCGGCGCTCGTCGTGGATCGAGTCGATGGCGAGCACGATCGCCAGGATGAAGATGTCGTTGCCGCCGTCGGCCATGTCGACCAGGAACTTCTCCCTGAACGCGAACTCGCGCGAAATCGTGGCGACCACCTGGCCGCCCTGGCTGATCCGGTAGTCCCAGCCGGTGAAGCTCCCCTTCGCGGTGAGCTGGCCGAAGCTCGAGTCAATCTCGTAATGCTCGCCGAAGAAACCGGTGTGCCGGACCTCGGCCACGCGCTGGCCGCCGATCGAGATGTCATGCGCGGTGGTCGTCAGGTGCTTGCGGATCTCGGCCACCTCCCGGCCTGACTGGTCGCGGAACGTGAGGCGCTGAGTCAGGCCAAGGTTGCCGCGGACGTCGAAGCGCGGATCTCCCGAATCGTCGGTAATGACGAAATGCTCCGTGAGAGACCACTTATTTGACATGGCATATCGCATGCCGTCAATCCTGGCTAACCGGTACCGGCTCGGCAAGCTAAGCGGCAGTTCCACGCCGGGCCCGGCGGCGATCAACGGCCGAAACCCCAGCTCGGCGGCGCCTGGAACAGCAGGGCGACGACCGCGCCGGCGGCCCCGGCCCGGCTGAGAGCCGCTCGAGGACCCATCGCTGTCCTGTGTCGCGCCGTCAGGTTTCTGCAACTCGGGCCAGCTACCTGCATAATGCTTCGTATGCGATTGTCAGCCCGAGCCGACTATGCCCTGCGCGCCGCGATCGAGCTGGCGGCATCGGGTGAAGGACATGTGACGGCTGAGCAGCTCGCCAAGGCACAGCAGATTCCGGCCAAGTTCCTCGAGGCGATCCTGACTCAGCTGCGGCGAGCTGGCCTAGTGCGCAGCCAGCGCGGTCCAGACGGCGGATTCTGGCTGGCCAGGCCGGCTGAGGAAATCTCGCTCGCCGACATCATCCGGGCGATCGACGGCCCGCTGCTGGGTGTCCGAGGCGAGCGTCCGGAGAATCTCGGCTATATCGGAGCTGCCGAGCCCCTGCAGACCGTGTGGATCGCGCTGCGCGCGAACGAGCGGGCGATCCTCGAAGAGGTGACGCTGGCGCACCTCGTTAGCGGCGCCCTGCCGGAGAGCGTCCGCAAGCTGGCCGAGCTGCCCGGCTCCTGGGAAGCGCGCCTAGGCCGTTAGCCGCTCCGTCAGACGGGCACCATGTTCGTGATCTCGCGGACCGTCCTCGATACCTGATCGAAAGCCGGGTCACCGGCCGCGAGGTTCGCGCCCATCGGCATTCTCGCCGGAACCGTGATTTTCTGACCTGGCCGAAGCTGACCAGCGCTGATGTGCCCGGCGGGCAGCTGGCCGCCGTTGATC
>JADGPC010000101.1 GCA_017882645.1 Streptosporangiales bacterium
AGCCGTCCCGGCCGATCGCGACCGCGGTGCGCAGGTAAACGTCCCTGGTCGGCAGCGACGGGCCGAGCGCGGCCCACCAGTCGAGGAACCTGGGCTGCCACGACTCCAGGGCCCGCTGCAGCTTGCGGTCGGTCGCCAGGTCGACGTTATTCGGAATCCGCTCGCTGTAGTCGATGATGCTGACCGGGCCGCTTGGCGCAGGCGCTGGCCCGGTGATTTCAGCATCGAGTTCGGCATCGGCCATGGCTAGACCCTCTTCCGGTCGAAATCGGCCCGCTGCCCGGTCCCGTACCTGCGCAGAGCTCCCGCCGGACCGGACGCGTTGGGCCGCAGGAAGATCCAGTTCTGCCAGGCCGAGAGCCGGCCGAAGATCTTCGTTGCCGCTGACTCGGCGCCGGCGAAGCGCAGGCTGGCCTCCATGCCGGTCAGCGCGTCGGGGGAGAAGCCGGCCCGCTCGGACACCACCAGCCGGATCTCGTCGTCCCAGTCCAGGTCGTCCGGTGCGGCGGTGACCAGGCCGAGCTCGACCGCCTCGGCCGCGCCGAGCTGCTTGCCCGTGACGGCGAGCGCGGCCTCGAGCTCCCGCTCGGCCCGGCCGAACCTGATCGCCAGCCTGGTCGCGCCGCTCGCCGCGGCCAGCGGCCCGGCGTTCATGGCCCCGAGCGCGAGCACGGCGGGCTCGCCCGGCGCGTCGTCGAGCACCCCGTCGAGCATGTACTGCCGGTCGGCGGCCAGCGCCAGCTCGAGCAGGGTCCCGGCGAAGCAGCTGCCCGGCTCGATCAGCGCGATCAGGGACCGGCTGGACGCGTCCAGCCGGCGCAGCGTGCGCTTCCACAATGCGGTGATCGCCGCCGCCAGCCAGTCGCCGGGATCGGACAGCAGGTCGTCGGTGGCCAGCACGACGGCCGGGTCGCCGGCCGTCTTCAGCAGCCAGGTGCCGAGCTCGGGTTCGCCGAACCGCAGCCTGCTGATCGCGTCGTCGAGCTCGCGGGCGGCGGCCAGCGGCCAGGCCGTGGGCCCTGCCTCGTGCAGCGCGGTCAGGTCGGCCGGAGCCGCAGCCGGCCCGGCGATGGTGATCGTGGCCGTGCCCGCGCGCCGGTCGAGGTCGACGCGCACATGCTCGTATCGCAGGCTGTCATCCGACGCGGAACAAGCCAGCGGGGTGAGCTCGACGCCAGCGCCGGTCGCGCCGCCAGCCGGCCCGGCCTGCGCCGGCGGCCGGGTCATCGCGCGCTCGGCGAGCCGGAGGGCGGCGGCCCTGAAGTCCGTCGGCCGGGCGATCTCGTCGACCAGCCGCCAGTCAACCGCGCGCTGGCCCCTGACCCCCTCCGCGGTGGTGGCGAACACGTCGGCCAGGTCGCGCCGGACGCCGCGCTTGTCGGTGAGCCTGGTCAGCCCTCCGGTGCCGGGCAGCACGCCGAGCAGCGGCACCTCGGGCAGCGCCACCGTGGACGAGCCGTCGTCGGCCAGCAGGATCCGCTCGCAGGCCAGCGCCAGCTCATAGCCGCCGCCTGCCGCCGTCCCGTTCAGCGCCGCGATATAGACCTGGCCGCAGGCCGTGGCGTCCTCGATCGCGGCCAGCGTCTCGTTGCAGAACTTGCAGAAGTTGACCTTGAACGCGTGCTCGGACTGGGCAAGCATGCCGATGTTCGCCCCGGCGCAGAACATCCGGTCCAGCTCACTGGTCATGATCACCGCCCGGACCTGCGGATAGCTGAACCGCAGCCGCTGGACGGCATCACTCAGCTCGATGTAGACCCCGAGGTCGTAGCTGTTCTTCTTGAGCTCGTAGCCGGGCGCGGTCGTCGCGGCCTGGTCAACGTCGAGGGTCAGCGTGGCGACCGCGCCGTCGGCCTCCAGCCGCCAGTGCCGGTACGAGCCAGGTTCGGTGGCGAAGCTGATATCGGGCACTGTCCTATCCTGACGTGCTACAGCTTTCTGGGCAAGTGGCAGTGTTCTGTAGACGATCAGTTGCGGCTACGCTACGGGACTTGTGACGCACGAGCCAGGTTCGCAGCAGGCCGCCTACCGGCAGCGGCCCTTCCCAGTACCCGAAGGCGCGATGGACCTCCTGCTGGTCCGGCATGGCCAGTCGGAGGCGTACCTGGAAGGGACGTCGTTTCCGCTCGCCAGCGGGCACGGTGACCCGCCGCTATCCGAGCTGGGCCGGCGGCAGGCGCAGCGGGTCGGCGACCGGCTCGCGACGGCCGGCATCGACGCGATCTACGTGACCACACTGCAGCGGACCGTACAGACGGCGGCGCCGCTGGCCGGCCGGCTTCAGCTGACGCCGCGGGTCGAGGCCGGTTTGCGCGAGGTCTTCCTCGGCGAGTGGGAAGGCGGCCTGTACCGCCAGCTAGTCGCGGAGAATCACCCGATCGCGCAGCGGATGTTCGCCGAGGAGCGCTGGGACGTGATCCCCGGCGCCGAATCGCTGGTCGCGTTCGACGGGCGGGTCAGGGCCGCGATCCGGCGGCTGGCCGCGGACCACCCGGGCCAGCGGGTGGCCGCCTTCACGCACGGGGGAGTGATCGGTCAGGTGCTGGCCATGGCCAGCGACTCGCGGCCGTTCGCCTTCAACACCGCGGACAACGCCTCGATCTCCCGGCTGATCATCACCGCGGACCGGTGGTGGGTGCGGAGCTTCAACGACACCGCGCACCTGCAGGATCAATAGCCGGGCCGCTAGAGCCGGGCCGCTAGAGCTGGGCCCAGCAGCGGGCGGCCCCCTCCCGCCAGCGCGCGTGCCGGGCGGCGAACAGCTTCGCGGCGGCGGCGCCCAGCCATCCGGCCGGCAGCAGGTCGCGGGGAAGCCGCGGGTCGAGGAACGGGAACCGGCGCCACTCGTGCACCAGCAGGGTCTGCGCGGTCAGCGTCTGCGCGTCGTCCGCGGGCTCGACCGGGAGAAAGGCGCCGATGAACTGCTCGTAGCGAGCCTCGACGGCGCGCAGGTCCCAGGCCTGCGCCACCACGTCGGCCGGCCTGCCGATAGCGCCGTAGCTGGCGATGAAGGACATCGCCTTCCCGGCCAGTCCCAGCCCGTCCAGGATGCGGCTGGCCTCCTGCTCGCGGCGCGGGTCAGGGCTGACCCACACGCCGCCGGGCAGCGCGCCGAACCCGGCCCAGGTCAGCTGAGTCCGTATCCGGTGCCGATCGTCCCGCCCGGTTTCCGGCGCGCCGGTCAGCACGACCAGCCACCGGCCGTCCCAGGCCCGGCCATCCTGCCCGAACGTGTAGATCCGGTGCGCGCCCTCGGTGAGCAGGCGCCGGCCGGCGTCGGTCAGCTCCCACTGGGCCAGCCGGCCATGCCGTCGCGAGGTGATCCAGCCCTCGGCCGCAGTGCGGGCCAGGGCTTGCCTGGCGGCCTTCTCCGCGACCCCGAGCAGCCCGAGGACACGGACGAGCGTCGCGGTCCAGACCGGCTCGCCGCCCGGCAGGACGTACTCGCCCAGCACGGTCAGCAGCAGCGAGCGCGCACTCGGCTGGCGCAGCTCGCGACGGCGCCCGGCCGCGGCGGAACTGAGCTCGAGAACCTGGGCTGATCCGGTCGTCGCCATGGCGCAGAATCTACAGTCGGGGTGCAACTCGCGGCCAGGCCGTAGCACGACGGTGTGAGCAGCCTCGGGCGCCGGGGGGCGGGCGCCGTGAGCCGGCTCGGGGCGCCGCGGGCGCGCGGAGTCCGGGCGCCGGCCCGGCCGGACGGCCTAGAATACGGTTGCGGTGTCGATGGCGCTCCCGGCTAGGCTGGCACGATTGCGCCGCCACCGAACTGCCGCACGTATCTCACTTCCTTCTGCGAGGCAAGGCACTGACATGCGCTGGTCACAGCTGCACATCCCCACTCTCCGCGACGATCCAGCCGACGCGGACGCGCCCAGCCACCGGCTGCTGCTGCGGGCCGGCTTCATCCGCCAGCTGATGGCCGGCCACTACAGCCTGCTCCCGCTCGCGATCCGGGTGCGCGCGAAGATCATGACGATCATCCGCGAGGAGATGAACGGGATCGGCGGGCAGGAATTCCTGATGCCGTCCATGCAGCCGGCCTGGATCTGGGAGAAGTCCGGCCGCCTCGAGGTCATGGGCGAGGAGATGTTCCGGCTCAGGGACCGCAAGGACGCCGAGGTCGTGCTCGGGATGACGCACGAGGAGATCTTCGCCTACCTGGCCACCGAGTTCGCCTCCTACCGGGAGCTGCCGCAGTTCTGGTATCAGTTCCAGACCAAGTTCAGGGACGAGCCGAGGCCCAAGAGCGGGCTGCTCAGGGTCCGCGAGTTCACCATGAAGGATTCCTACAGCTTCGACGTGGACGAGGCTGGCCTCGACGCCTCGTTCGAGCGGCACCGCGCCGCGTACGAGCGGATCTTCGCCAGGCTCGGGATCCCCGCCATCCCGGTGGAGGCCTCAAGCGGCAATATGGGCGGCACCGACTCGATCGAGTTCATGTGCCCGTCGTCGGCCGGCGAGGACCTGGTGGCTATCTGCCCGAGCTGCGGTTACGCGGCGAACCTGGAGAAGGCGACCTCCGCGCTGCCCTCGATCGAGGATCCGGCCGCCGAACCGGCGTCGGCGCCGGCCAGGCTGGACACCCCTGGCGTGCGGACGATCGAGGATCTGGCCACCGACTACGGGCTGGCGGCCGACCGGCAGATCAAGACGCTGGTGCAGGTCGTGGACGGCAAGCTGACGCTCGTGCTGCTCCGCGGCGACCATCCGCTGTCGGAGCAGAAGCTGGTCGACGCGACCGCCGCCGTGACCGTCCGGCCGGCCCAGCCTGAGGAGATCCAGGCGGCGCTCGGCGCGCTGCCCGGCAGCCTGGGCGCGGTCGGCGTGACCGAGCTGCCGGTCCTCGCCGATCTGGCGCTGCGCGGTCGGCGCGGGATGTCCACCGGCGCGAACACCGACGACGTGCACCTGACCGGCGTCGACGTCGACCGCGACATCGCTGTCACGCAGTGGGCCGATCTGCGCGAGGTCACCGAGGGCGAGCCCTGCCCGCGCTGCGGCACGCCACTGGAGTTCGTCCGGGCGATCGAGGTCGGCCACATCTTCAAGCTGGGCCGCAAGTACACCACGACGTTCGGCGTCACGGTGAGCATGCAGGACGGCAGCACGGTCATCCCGATCATGGGCAGCTACGGCATCGGCGTCGAGCGCGCGATGGCGGTGATCGCCGAGGTGCACCACGACGACGCAGGCCTGGCGTGGCCGGTTCAGGTCGCTCCGGCCGAGGTCAGCGTGCTGCTGCTGAGCGTGCGCGACCCGGAGGCGCGGGCCGCGGCCGACGTGCTGTACTCCAGCCTGCTCGACGGCGGCGTGGACGCGCTGATCGACGACCGGGACGTCCGGCCGGGGGTCAAGTACGCCGACGCGGAGCTGACCGGCATTCCCTACCGGATCAGCGTCGGCACCCGCGATCTGGCCGAGGGCGTCGTGGAG
>JADGPC010000011.1 GCA_017882645.1 Streptosporangiales bacterium
ACTGGTCCACGGGCGAGCAGGGCTTCACCAACGTGAGCCATGGCTGCGTCAACATGGCTCCGGCCGACGCCGAGTACTACTACAAGATGTCCGTTCCCGGCGACCCGGTGACGATCATCGGCAGCCCCAAGGGCGGCACCTGGGACAACGGCTGGACCGAGTGGTTCCTGAACTGGTCGCAGCTCCTCAGGGGGAGCGCGCTGCACGAGGCAGTGACGGCCGGACCGAACGGCAGCACGTTCGTCGACCCGTCGACCCTCGCCGCGTCGACCGCGTCCGCGCCGCTCGGGACGTCCAAGCCGGGAAACTCGCGGGCGGGCTAGCCGCCCATCGGGCCCGGACCGCCAGCCCGGCTGCGCGCCCGGACACGGGTGACGATGCCGTTGCGGACGGAAGTGACGTCCATCACGCCCGTACCGGGATACGAATAAGGTGACGGCGGAGTTACATACTGTGACCCCCGCCGGGGAGCCGATCCGGACCCACCGGAACCCACGCTCCCCGCTTCCTCAGGCCGGCTTGCCCGGAGCGCATCCCCCGCGCATTCGAGCGGCCGCCCGCGCTGAACCAGCGAGGCGTGCGTACTTTCGCGCGCCGAACTGCCGGCCGGCGAACGTCCGACGGCTAAAGCACCGCTCCCCAGTACTACCGGGACGGGCGGCGGCGGGTCAGCACGGAAGGAACGCGATGACCCGCACCCCCCGAGCACCCGAAAGCTTCCGCACCCTCACCGGCAACCTCCGCAGCCGCGTCCCCGCCGGCCTGAGCCGCAAGACCGTGGCCTACGCGGGCGCCGGGCTGGCCCTGGCCGGCGCCGGGGCGGCCACCGTGTCCGCAGGCTTCGCCGGCCACCCGGCCAGCGCCGCCGGTCCCCAGTACAAGGTCAGCCGAAGCGTGGACGCGGCACCGGCCGTTCCCGCCGCCGCCGGCCACTCGGCCGCTCCCGCCAGGCCCGCCACGCCCGCCAAGGTCAAGGCCCCCGCGAAGTCCGCGGGCCCGGCCAAGCAGGCCACGCCGGCGAAGCACACAGCCCATCACGCCGCGACGTGGGCCGCAGTCAGCCGGGTCGTCGCCGAGCGCACCTACCCCAAGGCCGGCCACGGAGCACTGCCCGCCCAGGACCAGCTGACCCCCGTCGGCACGAGCGGTCCCCAGACCTGGATGCCGATCACGCCGGCTCGCTGGGACAACGCCAAGACCATCGTCCAGCAGGCCATTGCCAGGAACATGGGCGTGCGCGCCGCGGTCATCGCCGTCGCCACCTCCATGCAGGAGTCGACGCTGCTGAACCTGAACTACGGCGACCGTGACTCGCTTGGCCTGTTCCAGCAGCGCCCGTCCTGCGGCTGGGGCACCTCATCCCAGATCCAGCACCCCGCCTACGCGGCCGACGCGTTCCTGACCGCGCTCCACGGCTACCAGGGCCGCAACCCGGACTGGGCCCACCAGCCGCTGTGGCAGGCAGCCCAGGGCGTCCAGGGCTCAGCGTTCCCGTCGGCCTACGCGAAGTGGGAGGCCCAGGCGGCCCACCTCGTCGCCTCCGTGGCGCCGCACATCGTCTGACCCTCAGGACTCCGCGCCGGGCTGCATCCCCCAGCAGCCCGCGCGGACCGCGGCAGCGCACACCCCCCGGCGCCGCCGTCACCCGCCGTGTGCCCCGCCTCCCGCCCCCGTAGGAGGTGGGGCACACGCGCGCCGCACCCCCGAACCCGAACCCGAACCCCGGTGAATGTGCCATTCATCCTCGATTCCGCGGATGAAAGTGCCATTCATCGCGGGTGAGGCTGCACCGGCCGGGCCGCCGGGCGGCCCGCGACCGGCGGACGGCATGCGGCCGGATGGACGGCATGCGGCTGAATGGAGGAGCTCGCGAGGCTCACGCAGGTTGTTTCCGGGCGGCGAATCTTCAGGACTGGCTAATTTCCGGCCGCGCTGGCTAGAGCAGTGACGGCAATGCTGTAGAACATTCGCCATGGAGAACTTCCTGACCCAGGTGATGACGAGCCATGGCTACCTGGCTTTGATCATCTTCGCCTTCATCGAGGCGTGCTGTATCCCGATCTCCTCGGAGATCACGTTCGCCTTCGCCGGGGTCATCGCGTTCGAGCACCCTGACAAGTTCACGATCGCCGCAGTGATCATCATCGGCACCATCGCCGAACTGGCCGGCTCGACGCTGGCCTACGCGGTCGGCCGACGCGGTGGTCGGCATCTGCTGGAGAAGTACGGGAAATGGGTGCTGATCAGCCACTCCGACCTGGACCGGGCCGAGCGCTTCTTCGCCGGGCGCGGTTCCTGGGCGGTCGCCGTGGCTAGGGCGCTGCCGCTGGTGCGGTGCTTCGCCGGGTTCGGCGCGGGCGTGGTCGAGGTCCCGATGCTGCCGTTCGCGATCTTCAACCTGATCGGCACCCTGGTCTGGACTACCGCGCTGACGCTGCTCGGCTACAACCTCGGCTCGACCGTGGACAAGTTCTTCAAGACTTTCTCGGTGGCCGGCATCATCCTGGTCGTCGTGCTGCTTGGCGCGCTCGTCGCGCACCGGGTGCACGCGCTCAGGAAGGATTCGCATCGCCGCGCTGCCGCCGAGACGGCCGCCGGGACAGCCGCCGCCAGCGGTCCGCCCGCCGACGCGGACCCGTCCGGCCAGCCCAGCGTCGGCACCGGCAACTCCACCCGGACAGGCCGGGTCGGCGGAGCGCACCGCAGCGGCCGTCCCCCGTCCCCCTGAGCCGCTAGTCGGTCAGCGCCTGATAGACCAGCTGGCGTAGCTGCGGCCTGATCGGGTGCGCGCTCGACGGCAGCAGCTGGGTGAAGAACGAGACCGTCAGGCTGTTCGCCGGGTCGACGAAGAACGCCGTGCTGGCCGCGCCGCCCCAGGAGAATTCGCCCTCGCTGCCCAGGGTCCGGCTCGGCACGGCGTCGAGCATCACCGCGAAGCCGAGCCCGAATCCGACCCCCAGGAACGGGGCCTCGGCGAACAGCGCCCGCCCGTAGGTCTCGAGGTCGACGCCGCCTGGCAGGTGATTGCGGGTCATGTAGGCCACGGTCCGCGGGCTGAGCAGCGTGACGCCGTCCAGCTGACCGGCGGGGCTGCCCGGCGTCCCGAGCAGCATCGAGGTGAACCTGTGGTAGTCGGCCGCCGTGCCGATGAGCCCGCCGCCGCCGCCGACGAACACCGGCGGCTTGCTGGCCACCGCGCCCAGCGTGTCCAGCCTGGCCGCCTTGCGGCCGGGGCCGATCGTGTAGAGCGCCGCCAGCCGGGAGCGAAGGTCATCAGGCACCCAGAAGCCGGTTTCCGTCATCCCGAGCGGCCCGAAGATCCGGCTGGCGAAAAACTCGTCCAGCCCTGAGCCTGAGGCGACTTCGACTACGCGCCCCAGCACGTCGGTCGCCACCGAGTAGTTCCACTCGGCGCCGGGCTGGAACAGCAGCGGCAGCCCGGCCCAGACGTCGCAGCAGGCCGCGAGATCGGAACCACGGGGCGTTCCCCACTCGAAGCCGCCCGAGCGGTACAGCGCGTCGACCGGGTGCGACCGGTGGAAACCGTAGGTCAGGCCGGACGTGTGGGTCAGCAGGTGCCAGATCCGCACCGGCTCGGTGGCGGGCACGGTCACCGGCCTGATGTCCGAGCCGCCGGTGTAGACCCGCACGTCGGCGAAGGACGGGATGAACTTGGCGACCGGGTCGGTCAGCTCGAACGCGCCCTCCTCGTACAGCATCATGGCGGCGACCGACGTGACCGGCTTGGTCATCGAGTACAGCCGCCAGATCGTGTCCGTCTCCACCGGCAGGCCGGCCTCGACGTCACGCTGGCCGCAGGTTGAGACGTAGGCCAGCTGGCCGTGCCTGCTCACGGTCAGCAGCCAGCCGGGCAGCCTGCCGTCGTCGACGTACCGGCTGAAGTGCTTGTCCAGGCGAGCCAGTCGGCCGGGATCCAGACCCACCTCGGCCGGTTCTACGTCAGGATTCAGTCCGCTGCCCATGGGCCCCGCTCTCATGCCGGAATCGCCGCCATGTCTCGTATAGCAAGATTCCCGCCGCCACGGCAAGGTTCAGCGACTCCGCGGTGCCTGTCATCGGTATCCGCAGCCGGAGATCTCCGGCGGCCAGCAGGTTGTCGGGCAGGCCGGCCCCCTCGCTGCCGAGCAGGATGGCCAGCGGGGCGGGCAGCCGCGCGTCCCAGAACGTCCCCGAACCAGGACCAGCGCCGGAACGCGAGCCAGGCCCCGCCTCGGATCCCGACGTCACGGCGACCGCGATCCCGCGCTCCTTGCACCAGGCCAGGAACTCCGCGGCCGACTCGGCCGTGGCGACCGGGACGCTGAATACCGCGCCCATCGACGCCTTCACCGCTGCCGGGTCGAACGGATCGGTGCACGGGCCGATCAGGATCACCCCGCCAGCGCCGGCCGCGTCCGCGGTCCTGATGATCGTCCCGAGGTTGCCGGGACTGGCGACCTCGTGCAGGGCCATGAAGACCGACGACGGCCGGACCGGCAGGTCGTCCAGCCGCGCTGGACGCTGCCGGACGATCGCGGCCAGCCCCGCCGGGCCGTCCCGGTCCGCGATCCGGCCGAACAGCTCGCCGGACAGCCGCGCCACCTTGACCCCGGCCGCTTCCTGGCCGGCGACCATCCCGGCAGCGGGCTCGCGCAGCAGGTCGGGAGCGACGATCAGCACCTCGATGTCGGCGCCCGCCTCGACCGCCTGCCACACCGGCTGGACACCCCTGACGACGAACGCGCCCTCCCGGCGCCGGTGCCGCCGGTCACCGAGCAGCCGCACGCGCTTGATCAGCGGATTCGCCGCGCTGCTGATCACCTCGGTCATCGGGCTCCCTGTGGCCGGCCGGTTGTCCCCTATAGTTAACGCCCGATCCTGGCAACCGGCGCGAACGGGCGCAGAACGGAGTGGCAAGTGGGCGCTGAACGCGATCGGGTGGACGGATTCGGCCGGCTGGAGTACGGCCTGCGCCAGGCCGGGGACTGGTATCGCTGGGGACCGTATGTCAGCGAGCGGCAGTGGGGCACCGTCCGCGAAGACTACAGCGCCGACGGCGAGGCGTGGGACTACCTGCCGCACGATCACGCTCGCTCGCGCGCCTACCGCTGGGGTGAGGACGGCCTGGCCGGCTTCTGCGACGTCGAGCAGCGGCTCTGCCTCGGCCTGGCCCTGTGGAACGGCCAGGACCCGATTCTCAAGGAGCGCCTGTTCGGCCTGACCGGGGCGCAGGGCAACCACGGCGAGGACGTCAAGGAGTACTGGTGGTACGCCGACGCGATCCCCAGCCATGCCTGGAACCGCTGGCGCTACCACTATCCGCAGGCCAGCTTCCCGTACGCCGAGCTGATCCGCGAGAACGGGACCCGCGGCCGCAGCGACCCGGAGTTCGAGCTGGTCGACACCGGTGTCTTCGCCGACGGCAAGTACTGGATCACCGAGGTCGACTACGCCAAGGCCAGCCCGGATGACCTGCTGATCCGGATCCGCGTGACCAACGCGGGACCCGCGCCCGCAACCCTGCACGTGCTGCCCACCGCCTGGTACCGCAACACCTGGGCCTGGGAGAACGACGTCGAGGTCGCGGCCAGGCCAGTGCTGGCCGCCTCCGACGCGACCGGGCCGCGGGCACCGGGCGGGCCGGCCAGCGCGCGGGTCAGTCTCACCCATCCCTTCGTCGGCGACCTGGAGCTGCTGGCCGGGACCGGACCCGACGGCAGCCTGCCTGAACTGCTTTTCTGCGAGAACGAGACCAATACCGCGCTGCTCTACGCCACCCAGCCGACTACCCCGTATCCCAAGGACGGCATCGGGGATCACGTGATCAGCGGAGCGCCGACCGTCAACCCCGCGCGAACCGGCACCAAGTGCTCGGCCTGGTACCAGCTGACGGTGGACGCGGGACAGTCGGCCGAACTGCGGCTGCGGCTGCGCCCGGCGGGAGCGGCTGATCAGGCGGACCCGCTCGGCGCCGACTTCGACCGGGTGCTCACGCTGCGCCAGGGCGAGGCCGACGAGTTCTACGCCGAGCTGACCCCGGCCGCCGCCACCGCCGACGAGACGATGATCATGCGCCAGGCCTTCGCCGGGATGCTCTGGTGCAAGCAGCTGTTCTACTACGACGTCGGCCGCTGGCTGGACGGCGACCCGACCCAGCCGCCGCCGCCCGAGCAGCGGCTGACCGGCCGGAACAGCCGCTGGCGCAGCTTCAACGCGTTCGACATCATGTCCATGCCGGACAAGTGGGAGTACCCCTGGTTCGCCGCCTGGGACCTGGCGTTTCACTGCGTGGCGCTGGCCCACCTCGATCCCGCGTTCGCCAAGTACCAGCTGATCCTGCTCTGCCGGGAATGGTTCCAGCACCCGAACGGCGCGCTGCCCGCCTACGAGTGGGACTTCGGCGACGTCAACCCGCCGGTCCAGGCCTGGGCGGCGCTCGAGGTGTTCGCCGTGGACGGCGGGCACGACATCGATTTCCTCAGCCGGGTCTTCGACAAGCTGCTGCTCAACTTCACCTGGTGGGTCAACCGGGAGGACGCGGAGGGCAACAACCTGTTCGAGGGCGGCTTCCTCGGCCTGGACAACATCGGCCCGATCGACCGCTCGCACCTGCCGGTCGGCGGCCTGCTCGAGCAGTCGGATGCGACCGGCTGGATGGGCTTCTACGCGATGGCGATGGCATCGATGGCGCTGGTGCTGCACCGGTCGGGCCAGCGGCCGGGCACCGACCTGATGATGAAATTCCTCGAGCACTTCGCCGCCATCAGGGACGCGCTCGACAGCCTTGGCCTGTGGGACGACACCGACGGCATGTACTACGACCGGCTGATCAGCCCGGCTGGCGACGCGGTGCCGATCCGGGTGCGCTCGGTGGCCGGCATGATCCCGGCGCTGGCGCTCGGCGTGGTCGACCAGGGCGCGCTGGAAAGCTCGATGGCGGTCGGCAAGCGCTTCGCCGGGTTCCTGGGCGGCCAGGACGACGGCGCCGCCGCAGACGCCCTGTCCGGCCAGCACCCCAGCTCCGGCCAGCACAGCCCAGCCCAGGACATCAGCCTTGGCCAGGTCGGCCTGCTCCGCGGCGAGCCTGGCCACCGGCGCCTGCTGCTCAGCCTCGCCGGGCCGGACAAGCTGGCCCGGCTGCTCACCCGGCTGTTCGACGAGGCCGAGTTCCTGTCCCCGCACGGCCTGCGTGCCCTGTCCGCCTGGCACCGGGAGCATCCGTACACCATCGACGTGGAGGGCTACCAGGCCTCGATCGACTACGAGCCCGCCGAGTCCACCACAACGCTATTCGGCGGGAACTCGAACTGGCGCGGGCCGATCTGGTTCCCCGTGAACTATCTGGTCATCAGCGCGCTCGAGCGCTACCACACGTTCTTCGGGGACGACCTGACCATCGAGTACCCGACCGGCTCGGGACGCCGGCTCACTCTCGGTGCCATCGCGGCCGACTTGTCCGACCGGCTTATCTCCCTATTCGCGCGAGATGCCAGCGGCAGGCGGCCGTGTTTCGGTGGCACCGAGATTCTGCAGTCCGATCCGCACTGGCGCGACAGCCTGTTCTTCAGCGAGTACTTCCACGGCGACAACGGGGCCGGGCTCGGCGCGTCGCACCAGACCGGCTGGACCGGGCTGATAGCGGACCTGATCAGGCGCAAGCACGGCGACGTCCGCAGCATCGGCGCAGTCATCTCCGACATAGTGGCCCAGCACGAGCTACCTTCCTATAATCCGTAAATAGCTCATAGCAGCGCGATACCAGCGCCCGCATTGCGCGATGTCAGGGAATGCGGCCCGGATTGGCGATGAATCAACGTGACGGCACTTGCTGAGCCGTATGGTTCGATATGAACCTGCACAGCAGGTGATTGCTAGGAGAGTCCATGCAGGCAAGCCCCCCGCAGCAGGACAGGTAACGGGTGAGTGTAGATAGCCGGGCGCCCGCCGAGCCGGCCGGGGACGCCGGCAGCGCCGTGACCTGGCCGGTCAGGTCGGGTCTCGTGCCGCCGCTGGCGGACGGGTTCGTCGCCAGGCCAGAGTCCGCGCCGGGCCTCGGACAGGTGCTGACCCCTGGTGCCAGCGTGGCGCTGACGCCAGCGCGCGGGAGTCGGCCGGCCATCCCGCCCGGCTCGCCTGACTGGCCAGGCTCGTGCGGCAAGACCCAGCTGGCCGCCTATTACGCCGAGTCACTGTGGACGTCCCGCGAGCTCGACCTGCTGGTCTGGGTCACGGCCACCAGCCGCTCCTCGATCCTGTCGGCCTACGCCGCCGCGGCAGCGGCGGTCATCGGCATCGACCCGGCCGGGGATGCCGAGACAGTGGCGGCGCGCTTCACCGGCTGGCTGGCCGAGACCAGCAGGCCGTGGCTCGTTGTGCTGGATGACCTCGCCGCCCCCGCGGACGCCGAGGGGCTGTGGCCTGCCGGACCCGCGGGCCGGATCCTCGTCACCACCGCCGAGCCGGCCTCCACCTTCGCCCGCCCGGAGCTCGTGGCTTTCCCCATCACCGGCCTGTCTCGCCGGGAAGCGCTGAGCTACCTGCTCGGCCGCCTGACCGACGACCGGGGGCAGCGGACCGGCGCGATCGACCTCGTCGACCTGCTCGGCGGCGAGCCGCTGGCCCTCAGCCAGGCCAGTGCGGTGCTGGACAGCTCGGCCCTGTCGTGCCGCGCCTACGCCGATCATTTCGGCCGCAAGCGGGATCAGCTGGCCGACGGCTTCCAGGGCCGCCCGGCCGCGGCGGCGATCAGCTGGACGCTCTGCGTCGAGCAGGCGTACCGGCTGCTGCCCGGCGGCCCGGTGCAGTCCGTGCTGATCCTGG